>NZ_JBSIFD010000006.1:0-150869 GCF_053615495.1 Comamonas sp. HJ-2
CAATCAGGTCGCGTGGGTAGGAGGCGGTGGAATCGTAAGTCATAGGGATACGGATGAAAGTGCCATCGACAAATCGTGCGTTGGCAAAGTACGGTTAAAGGACAGACCTTCTTCCATGTGATCGAGGTGCAACTGCATCAGCTGCACCGCATATTCGGCATCGCCCGCAGCCAGTGCGGTCACGATGTCGGCATGTTCTTCGTGCGAATGCTCGGCCGCCGATGCAGACTGGTACATCAGAGTGATCAATGCGCAGCGGGAAATCAGCTCGCCCAGCAGTTGAGCCAGCACCTCGTTGCCCATGAGCTCGGCCATGCGCACATGGAAGTCGCCCAGCAGCTCGGTGCACTGGCCCACGTCATTGGCTTCCATGGCCTTCCTTTCGGCAGCCACATGCGCTTTGAGCTCCAACAAGCGGGAGGGTGTCTGCTGCGCGGCGAAATTGCGCACCATTTCGGCTTCGAGCATGCGACGCACGGCAAAGACCTGGCGCGCTTCTTCAACCGAGGGCGTGGCCACAAAGGCACCGCGCGTGGGCTCGAGCGTGATCAGCCGGTTCTGTGATGCCTGAAACAAAGCCTGGCGAACGAGAGTGCGGGAAACACCAAAATGATTGGCCAGCTTCTGTTCCGACAACTTGGTGCCGGGCATCAGTCGATGTTCAACAATTGCTTTGGTCAGACTTTCTGCAATGGACCAGGTGAGTGAGGTTTCCATTGCTTCATCATAAATCTTGAACTCAACACTTGTATACAAGATTGATTGAGGAAAAGCTAGGTGTTCTCCCTTAAGGTATATCGGACGTTTCTTGAGGCAATCGCAGGAGAAGAAAGACGAATAGCCCGCCAGGCATATTTAACTTACGCTCCTCCTTCAGCCAGCTCCGCAACATGCTCTCTGGAGCGCAAGATTTATCACCTGCCATTGCGGGCATGGTCGAATTTATTGACGCTTCCTATCCTCAACTTCGTAACAGCTCGGTCGCATAAAATCAATTTAATGAGTACTCCAGTCATCACCAAAACCAAGATCGCCGAGCGTCTCATAGAGTCGATCCTGACAGCCAAGCTTCGTCCGGGAGAGAAACTGGGTGAACAAGACATTGCGGACTTGTTTCAGGTCAGCCGCACCCTGGTCCGCGAGGCCTTGATGCACCTTCAGACCCGGGGATTTGTGGAGGTCCGCTCCAGGGTTGGCTGGTATGTTGCAGAGCCTTCGTTTGAGGAGGCTCAGGAAACCTATGCAGCGAGGCGCGTCGTTGAGCCGGGCATGCTGCGTGATGCTGGTCAACCCTTGCAGGCAACACTGAAACGCCTGCGCAAGCACATCGCCGAAGAGCGCAAAGCCATTGCCTGTGGGGACGCAGAAGCCCGCAGCTGGCTGCTGGCCGACTTTCATATTTGCCTGGCAGAGTGTCTGGGCAATCGGTTCCTGACTTCTATGATGGTCGATCTCTCGGCACGAACAACTCTGATTTCAGATCTATACCAATCGAAGACCGAGGCCAGAGTCTTCAATGACGATCACGCCGCCATTGTTGAGGCGCTGGCGGCTGGAGACAATCTGCGGGCTGAACAATTAATGATTGCTCACATCGATGCATTGGCATCGCGCCTTGATGAAAGCCTGATCGGTCGTCGCGGAGCACGCAACCGACTCCGCTCCATTCTGGCTCCTGAAGATTCGTCTTCAGCCAAATAGGCGTTTCAAAGTCGATGGGAGTCCTTGGCGGGATCCGGCCTGGTTGAGCCGCTCGGCCGCTTTGCCGATCTCGAGCTCCCAACACTTTGCGGCGAGCCAATATTGAGGCTTGAAGTGCTTGTCCCTACCAGGGAGCGATTGAGCTCGCCATCTGTGCCGGTGATGACTTACGCATTCGCTGATCGTGCCCGGCAGCATTCATCAAGGAGCCGCCTCGGCCCATGGTGATCATGGCACCGGCGCTATGCCAGTTCCTCGACCAAGACCTGGAATGGCTCGCGTTGCGGATAGACGCCGGAACGGTTTCAATCAGGGCCATGAAACCACATGGATAGCCATCGCATCGTGGAATGCTCTTCCAGCAAGAATTGCCAACGCCACCGATCGCAACAAAGCGCTGGTCTCCGCATTGCCCGCCGAATGGACTATCCATCTACCTCGACTGCTGCCGTTCTTGGTGAATGCAGCGCTCACTGTCCTGCCCGGCATCGCAACGGATCTCAAAGCCATGGGTGCATCAGCGCCGATTGCTCACTGGCGGGCGATATTGCTGCGATGGACGCGGGCTGAATGCCGGCTTTGCAACAACTGAGCAGTGACTACTGGTACTCATTCCGGTGTGTGACTTCGAGAGTATTTTCTATGGCCTCTTGATACGCACAGCAACCTGGCTTTGCTCAGCGCGGATCGTGGAGAGGTGCATAGATAGGCGTCTACGCAAAACAGCCATGATCAAAGTGTAGGTTTCAGCACCTCGCCCAGTGCAGAAATGCACGCCAGGGCTTGCTGCGCCTGCTACTGACCGTTCGTCCTCCCATCTGAGGACTCCATCGAATCAATGTCTCTGGCCGATAGAACCAGGGTTCCTACTAGCATCTTGAATTCATGTCTTGTATACATTGCATGCATGTCAGCGATGTGTTCAAAGCATTTCTGGACAAGCTTGCTGAAGCTGTGGACATGAGGCAGATTCGATTCGCTTCATAAGCATCACAGCTCTTCAGCAGCGAAAACATGGCTGCAGGCCTGCGTCGCCCGTAGCCGCTAATAACGGTAGACAAGCATGACCCGCTCAGCCGAAATGAGGTCATGGCAAAGGGGCTCCATGGAGCACCCTGATGGAAGGCGGCATATGAACAACCTAGTACTGGACACCCATGGTGAGTCACTAACCTCGGGGGCCAACACCACCAGCCCAAAGCGAGATAAAGGCTTGCCGGCCGGAGTTTCTCCGGCGCTGTACAACCACGATCTGGCACCTACCTCGAAAGAGGGGCGTACCTGGGGGAGCTACAGCCTGTTCACTCTTTGGGCCAACGATGTACACAGCCTCGGCAACTACGCGTTTGCCATCGGTCTTTTCACGCTTGGGCTGGGAGGACACCAGATTCTGATGGCGCTTCTGCTGGGGGCTGCATTTCTGTTCGTGCTGCTGTCCCTCTCGGGCTTTATGGGGACCCGTACAGGGATTCCCTTTCCGGTGATGAGCCGCATCAGCTTTGGTACACGCGGTGCGCAGATTCCAGCATTGATCCGCGGCGGAGTCGCCATTGCGTGGTTCGGCATTCAAACCTACCTGGCATCCATGGTCCTCGACGTGATGCTGATCACGCTGTTTCCCGGCTTGCAGTCGCTGAAAGAGCAAGTCGTGCTGGGCCTGCCATTGCTGGGCTGGATCAGCTTTTCCATCCTGTGGGTTGTGCAGGTTCTCATTGCCTGCTGGGGCATGGAGAGCATCCGAAAGTACGAGGCCTTTGCCGGACCTGTAATTCTGTTGACTTTCATTGCCCTGGCAGGATGGATCTTCTACAGCGCCAAATGGACTCTGCATTGGTCTGCCCCATTTGCAAGCAGCGGCGGAGCCATGTGGCTGCAGATCCTGGGCGCGGCTTCGCTATGGGTGGCGATCTACGGCACCTTCGTGCTGAACTTCTGTGATTTCACACGCGCAGCCACCTCAAGCAGCGCCGTGGTGAAAGGCAATTTCTGGGGCATCCCGATCAATATGCTGATCTTCGGCTTGATCGTGGTCATCCTGACAGGCGGCCAGCTTGCCATCGACGGCACGCTGATTCAAAGCCCGACCGACATCGTCCAGAACATTCCCAACAAGCCGCTGTTGATGTTGGCCAGTCTTTCGCTGCTGATCCTGACCATCGCCGTGAACCTGATGGCCAATTTCGTGGCTCCTGCCCTGGCGTTGGCAAACCTCATGCCCCGGCATCTGAACTTCCGCCGGGCAGCGCTTGTCAGTGCGGTTCTCGGTTTCGTGATCCTGCCCTGGAATCTCTACAACTCTCCGCTGGTCATCGTCTACTTCCTGGGAGGGCTGGGTTCATTTCTGGGACCGCTGTTCGGCATCGTGATGGCTGACTACTGGCTGATCCGCAAACAGCGCGTGAACGTTCCGGCTCTCTATACACACGACCCTGCAGGCCCTTATCACTACCGCAATGGCATCAACCCCAAGGCAATTCAGGCCCTGATTCCTTCATCCCTGATCTCGCTGCTCTTTGCATTCCTGCCGACGCTGCAATCGCTGTCCCAGTTCTCCTGGTTCATCGCAGCCGGACTGGGTGCCTTGTTCTATTGGATGGTTGCACCGAAAGGTCTCACCTACGAAGACCAGGATGGCGAAGCCATTTCCGTAGCCTCCGCCAAACACTGAGAAGGAAAGTTGAAAATCATGCGCATTTTGATCGTGAACGTGAACACCACCGAGTCGATGACCCATGCCATTGGCATGCAAGCTCGGAAGGTTGCTGCGCCTGGAACAGAGATAGTCGCGCTGACCCCGCGCTTTGGTGCCGAATCGGTCGAGGGGAATTTTGAGAGCTATCTTGCCGCGGTAGGTGTGATGGATGCCGTGATGAGCTATGGACAACCCTTTGATGCAGTCATTCAAGCCGGCTACGGTGAACATGGCCGCGAGGGCCTGCAGGAGTTGCTGGACGTTCCCGTGGTGGACATCACCGAGGCAGCGGCCACCGCGGCCATGTTCCTGGGCCACAAATACTCGGTGGTCACGACGCTGGATCGGGCTGTGCCATTGATCGAGGATCGGCTCAAGCTTGCCGGCCTGGACGAGCGCTGTGCATCGGTTCGCGCCAGCGGCATGGCTGTGCTGGAGTTGGAAACTCAACCCGAGCGCGCGGTTGAAGCGATTGTTCGTCAAGCCAGCCTTGCCGTCAGCGAAGACCATGCTGAAGTCATTTGCCTCGGCTGTGGAGGCATGGCTGAACTGGATGCCAGGATTCGTGAACTGACCGGTGTACCAGTGGTCGATGGAGTAGCCGCGGCCGTGACCATTGCCGAGTCGCTCGTGCGCCTGGGCCTGAGCACTTCCAAGGTCCGTACCTACGCTCCCCCCCGAGCCAAGCGCGTGACCGGCTTCCCATTCACTAGCCAAGTGGCAGGATGAATTGCCCGGAGTTGTGTAAATTGTCCTGGCCCCTTATTTCCATGCAAATAAGCGTTCCTTGTGAGCAGTCAATGCTATCTCGAAGAATTCGGCGGTGAAGCGTTGAAACAGATCCGGGCAGGCCTGCCGGTCAGCGATGATCAGTCCTGACTTGGCCTCATAGTTCCGTCACGGCCTGCTGCAGGCAGGCCAGCAATGCCTGCACCAGCGGATTGGCCGGTGTACGCCGCCACATGGCGAGCATCTCTGATGATGGGTGCGAGCCTTTGAGCGGGCGGAACACCAGGCGCGGCATGCCCACGCGTGTCAGCGCCTGGGGTACCAGTGCCACGCCCTGACCCAGCGAAACCAGCGAGATCACCGACAGCCAGTGCCGTACCTCGTGGCGTACTTCGGGTGCGAAGCCATGGGCCAGGCACATCTCGTAGATGCGCTGGTGATAGGTAGGCGAGACCAGGCTGGAGAACAGGATCAGACGGTCGTTTTTGAGTTCGGCCAGATCGATGGCGGCGCTGGCCTGCAGCGGGTGGCGGTCGGGCAGGCAGACCACGAAAGGCTCTTCCATCAGCAGCCGGCTGGCAATTCCTTCGGGCGGCTGTATGGAGTGGACCAGGGCCATGTCCAGCCGCATTTGCTGCAGGTCCAGGATTTGCTCTGCGCTGTTGGCCTCAAGCATGTCCACGCGCACCAGGGGGTGGTCGTGCTGGAACTGCTCCAGCGCCTGTGGCAAACCGCGGTACAGGCTCGACCCCACGAAGCCCAGGCGCAGATGGCCGCGCGTGCCCTGGGCCACGTCGCGCGTTTCCTGTGCGGCCTGCTGACTCAGAGCCAATAGCTGGCGTGCCTTGTCCAGCAAATGTTCACCGGCCGCAGTCAACCGTACGCCCTTGCTGCTGCGCTCGAACAACTGGGCCTGCAGTTCCTGCTCCAGCTGCTTGATGGCAACGGACAGCGGGGGCTGGGAGATCGACAGCCGCTGCGCCGCACGGCTGAAATGAAGTTCTTCGGCGAGGGTGACGAAGTAGTGCAGCAACCTCAGTTCCATGATTTATTGATATTTAAAAAGTATTGATAAAGATTTTAATAATATTTGACGTGAATATATGAGGGTGCTGAAATTCGTGGCAGTCCTTGCCTCCATTGCCGGCTCTGTGTGCGGTACATATCGCCTGAATTCGTCATGGCCGAACCCAGAGACGGCAAGCAAGGTAAGCCCTGTCGCGAGGTTGTCGTCCTCTTTCCGATGAGAGGGGGCTCAGCTCCTCAGGGATATTCGAATTCAGCAGGAGACGTTCATGTCCGCCAACGATAAGAGCCAGGTGCATGCCGTGGCCCAGGCTGTCCGCGCTGCAGCCCATCCCGTGCCTGACCGCCACGGTGCCAATTTCTATGCCACCGATCCTGAGTTGCAGTCGCTGCTGGCGCTTTATCTGCCAGCCGATCTGCTGGCCCATCTGCAGCCCTATCTGCAGCGCATGGGCGAGTTGGCCGGTGGGCGCATCGACGAGCTGGCCGGCATGGCCGACAGGAATCCGCCCACGCTCGAGCACCGCAGCCGCGCCGGCCAGGACAGCCAGCGCATCATCAAGCATCCAGCCTATGAAGAGCTTGAGCGCATCGCTTACGGAGAGTTCGGCCTGCAAGCCATTTCTCACCGGGAAGACATGCTGGGCTGGAGCGGCAAGATGCCGCCCATCGTCAAGTACGCACTGACCTTTCTGTTCGTGCAGTCCGAGTTCGGTCTGTGCTGCCCGTTGTCCATGACCGATTCGCTGACGCGCACGCTCAAGAAGTACGGTACCCCCGAGCTGGTGGACAAGTATTTGCCTCAGCTGCTCTCACTGGATTGGGAGAACCAGGCTCAGGGCGCGATGTTCATGACCGAGCAGGCCGCAGGCTCGGACATCGCGGGCACGCTGACTATGGCCGCCCCTCAGGCCGACGGCTCCTGGCTTCTCACCGGCGACAAGTGGTTCTGTTCCAACCCCGATGCCGAGTTCGCCATGGTGCTGGCTCGTGTGGAGGGCGGGGCGCCGGGCATGAAGGGCATCTCGCTGTTTCTGCTGCCGCGTTCCCTGGACGATGGCAGCACCAATCGCTACCGCATCATCCGCCTCAAGGACAAGCTGGGCACCAAGTCCATGGCCAGCGGCGAGATCCGCATGGACGGCGCCGTGGCCTATCTCGTGGGCGAGCAGGGCCGAGGCTTTGTGCAGATGGCCGACATGGTCAACAACTCGCGTTTGTCCAACGGTGTGCGCTCCGCCGGCATGATGCGCCGCGCTGTGGCCGAGGCCGAATTCATCGCCCATGAACGCATTGCCTTTGGCAAGCGCCTGGAGCAGATGCCGCTGATGCAGCGCCAGCTGGACAAGCTGCGCGTGCCCGCCGAGCAGGCGCGCACCATGGTGTTCCAGACCGCGCAGACGCTGATGCGCTCCGATGCGGGCCAGCCGGATGCCTATGCGCTGCTGCGCATTCTGACGCCGCTGATCAAGTTCCGCGCCTGCCGCGATGCACGCAAGGTCACCGGCGATGCGATGGAAGTGCGCGGCGGCTGCGGCTATATCGAGGAGTGGAGCGATCCGCGCCTGGTGCGCGATGCCCACCTGGGCTCCATCTGGGAAGGTACAAGCAATATCGTGGCGCTGGACGTGATCCGCGCCATCAAGCGCGAAGGCTCGTTGCCTGTGCTGCAGCAGTATCTGCATGGCTTGCTCGATCATGCCCGCCTGGTGCCCGGTTACCGCCAGGCGCTGGAAGATGCATTGGCCCGCGCCAGCATCCTGGCCGACAGGGCCGCTCAGGACGGTGGCGAAGTGCTGGCCCGCCAGGCCGCCACAGCTCTCTACAACTGCACCACGGCCATCGCCATGGCTTGGGAAGCCGCACAGACCGGCTCGGCCGAGCGCCTGCGCCTGTCGCAACTGGTGCTGCTGCACCGTGTGCTGCCGCGCGATCCGCTGGACGATGCGGCTGCCGTGCCGGCGCAGTGGCTGGAGTGATTGCC
The DNA here is from genome assembly GCF_053615495.1 of Comamonas sp. HJ-2. Classification (NCBI taxonomy): domain Bacteria; kingdom Pseudomonadati; phylum Pseudomonadota; class Betaproteobacteria; order Burkholderiales; family Comamonadaceae; genus Comamonas; species Comamonas sp. HJ-2. Next base: position 8,133 of record NZ_JBSIFD010000006.1, read on the forward strand.
GGCGGCCTTGAAATAAGTAGAAGAAACGGCTGAAACGCTTCGTGAAAAAGGTGTTATCGGCTCTCGGATTATTTCTGCAAGGAGACAAGTATGCGCAATCACGCAAGAGAGCGCCGACGGCTGCTGGCCGCAGCCTCGGGTGCAGTCCTGTTGGCGGCAGCCCATTCTGCCGCGCAGGCTCAGAGCGAATCCTATCCGGCTCGGCCGATTCGCCTGGTGGTTCCCTATGGTGCCGGCGGACCGACGGACGCGCATTTGCGGGTGGTGGCACAGCAAGCCTCGCAGCTGTTGGGGCAACTGGTGGTCATAGAGAACAAGCCAGGCGCCAACGGCACGTTTGGTGCGGTGGAGCTGGCGCGGGCTCAGCCGGATGGCTACACCCTGGCGGTGCTGCCTGCCAGTGTCTATCGCGAACCGTATCTGAACCGGGTGAGCTTCGACCCCCTGAAGTTGAGCTACGTGATCGGCATGACCGACTACACCTTCGGGCTGGCTGTGCGTCGGGAAGCACCGTGGAAGAGCTGGAAGGAGTTTGCCGAAGATGCGAGCAGGCGTCCCGGCCAGATCTCCGTCGGTGCGGCCGGTCCGGTGCAAACGCCCAGCATCGTACTCAGTGAGCTGGTGCAGTCCACGGGCCTGCAGCTCAATCGCGTGCCCTACAAGGGAGACTCGGAGCAGGCCAGCGACCTGCTGGGCGGCCACATCGATGCGGGCGTGCTCTCCGGCGTAGCCTCCCAGCATATCCAGTCGGGCCGATTGCGCTACCTGGCGATGTTCACGTCCAGCCGTGTTCCGCAGTTCCCTCAGGTGCCCACTTTGAGGGAGCTGGGCGTGGACGCGGTGATCGAGTCGCCCTATGGCATTGCCGCCCCTGCCGGCCTGGCACCGGCGCGGCTGCGCATCATTCATGACGCCTTCAAGGCGGGGCTGGAGTCGGCGCAGGGGCGCAAGATCCTCGAACAACTCAATCAGCCGCTGAACTACCGCAGTCCGCAAGAGTTCGAGCAGTACGCGAGGAGCGCCTACGCACGCGAGAAGACGCGCATGGAGCGCTTCAAGGCCGTTGCCAGCGGCACCCCGCAGTGATTTTCCCGGTTCATCGGCAACACCCTTCCAAGGAGACAGACATGCATAAAGCCAGACGCGCAGCGCTGGGCCTGATGGCATCCGCCGCCCTGTCGGCAGCACTGCCCGCACTTGCCCAGGAAAAATACCCGACACGCCCCATCACGTTCCTCGTGCCGTTTCCGCCTGGCGGCCCAACCGACGCCATGGCACGCATTCTGGCTGCCGAGCTGACCAAGGAGCTGGGCCAGAGCGTGATCGTGGAGAACAAGGCCGGCGCCGGCGGCAATATCGGAGCGGACTTCGTGGCACGTGCCAAGCCTGACGGCTATACGCTGATGTTCGGGACTTCGGGTCCGCTGGCCATCAACAAACCGCTGTACAAGTCCATCAGCTACGACCCGCGCACCAGCTTCACGCCCATCATCTACGTTGGCTATCTGCCCAATGTGCTGGTGGTTCGGCCGGATTTGGGCGTCAGCAACGTCAAGGAGCTGATCGCGCTGGACAAGAGCAAGCCCGGCAAGCTCAATTTCGCGTCTTCGGGCAATGGCGCTTCATCCCATCTGGCGGGTGTGCTGTTCAACGGCCTGGCCGGCACCCAGCTGCAGCATGTGCCCTACAGGGGCACCGGGCCGGCGCTTAACGACCTGCTGGCCGGTCAGGTGGACATGAGTTTCACCGACATCCTCACGGCCATGCCCTATATCAAGGCCGGCAAGGTCAAGGCCCTTGGCGTGGCCACGGCCAAACGCTCCAGCGCCATGCCCCAGATCCCCACGATCGCCGAGCAGGGTCTGGCCGGCTACGACGTGAGCGTGTTCTTCGGCGTGGTCGGCCCCAAGAGCATGCCGGTGGAGCGGGTGGAGTTGCTCAATCAGGCCTATGCCAAGGCGCTGGATTCCGAGAATGTGAAGAAAGCCTTTGCGGCCCAGGGCCTGGAGCGCGGCGCGGATACCCAGCCCGCCTATCTGGCCGGCTTCGTGAAGAGCGAGCTCGACAAATGGAGCGAGGTGGTGCAAAAGGCCGGCGTGAAGCTTGACTGATGGCGCTGTCGGCAGGCATGCCATCGAAGGGTGGACGTGTTAGAACTTTTCGAAACTCCTCGCCTCGGCCGTGAGGAGGACACTGTTGCGCACTGCCTGCCATTGCCCGAGAGCCCACGCAAGACATGAGCCCGGGTATTTCAACTATCCATAGCCATGACTTCTTCAACTTCCCTTCTGCTCGCCCAACTGCAGTCCGTTGCTGCCGAGTTCGTGGAGATCCGCCGCAGCATTCATGCGCATCCCGAACTTGCCTTCGAAGAGACGCGTACCAGCGATATGGTGGCCGAATCCCTGGCTCGCTGGGGCTATGCCGTGCACCGCGGCCTGGGTGTCACCGGTGTGGTCGGCGTGCTCAAAAAGGGCTCGGGAAGCAAGTCGCTGGGCATACGCGCGGACATGGATGCCTTGCCTATCCATGAAAGAACAGGCCTGGACTACGCCAGCCGCCTGCCCGGGAAAATGCACGCCTGCGGTCATGACGGACATACAGCCATCCTGCTGTGCGCGGCAAAGTACGTTGCCGAGAAGCTTGATTTCAACGGTAGGCTGAACCTGATCTTCCAGCCGGCCGAGGAGAACGAAGGCGGCGCCATGCGCATGGTGGACGAGGGCCTGTTCGAGCTGTTTCCCTGCGACGAGATCTATGCGCTTCACAACGCACCGGGCCTGCCCGTGGGCCAGATGGCCATCAGCCAGGGACCGGCCATGGCCTCGTTCGACCGCGTGACCGTTACGCTGCGCGGGCGCAGCGCCCATGGCGCCATGCCGCATCACGGCATAGACAGCATGCAGTGCGCGGCCAGCATCGTGCTGGGTCTGCAATCCATCATCACGCGCGAGATCGATGCCCAGCAGGCGGCCGTGATCACGGTGGGCTCCATCCAGGCCGGCGAGGTCTTCAACATCGTGCCTGAAAGCGCCGTGCTCAAGATCGGCGTGCGCGCCCTGCACCCGGACGTGCGCAGTTGGGTGGAGACGCGCATCAAGGCCTTTGTGCAGGCCCAGGCCGAGAGCTATCAGCTCAGCTGCGACATCGACTACGTGCACAAGTACCCGGTGCTCGTGAATTGCGCAGCCCAGACCGAATACGCGCGGCAGGTGGCCATACGCCTGCTGGGCGAGGACAAGGTGGGCGAGCGCACGCCGACCATGGGCAGCGAAGACTTTGCCTACATGCTGCAAAAGCGCCCCGGCGCCTATATCCGGCTGGGCAATGGCGTGGGCGAGGACGGAGGCTGCATGGTGCACAACCCACTGTACGACTTCAACGACAAGGCCCTGCCCATAGGTGCGGCCTTCTGGACGCACTTGGTGCAAAGCTATCTGGCCTGAGCGGTCGCACCTTGAACGGGAGAGAAGAGATGAACACATGGAACCGCCGCGGCTTTATGCGGCACACGCTATGGCAGACGGCTGCCCTGGCGGCAGGTTCGAGCTGGGTCCGGGCTGCAGAAAGCTTTCCGGCCAAGCCTCTGGTCCTTATGGTGCCTTTTCCCGCAGGCGGGGCCAGCGATGTGGCGGCGCGCATCTTTGCCGAATCCATAGGCCGCAGCATCAGGCAGCAGGTGGTGGTGGAGAACCTGGGCGGCGGAACGGGCCTGATTGCCGCAGCCAAGGTGCTCAACGCGCCTGCAGACGGCTATATGTTCTTCCATGGTTCGGCCAACGAGATCTTCCTGGCGCCCATGCTCAATACGGCAGCGCGCTACAAGCCGGGGGACTTCACGCTGGCCGCTCCCACGACGGAGTCGCCCATAGTGCTCATGGTCAAGAGCAGGCTGCCGGTCAACAGCTATGACGAGTTCATCGAATATGCACGTGCCAGCAAGAACGGCCCGCTGACCTATGGCACGGTGGGAGTGGACTCCATGTACAACCTCATGGGCGATGCTCTCGCAGCCAGACTGAGGCTGCCGTTTTTGCATGTGCCCTACAAGGGCGGCGCGCCGGCCCTGCAGGACCTGGCAGGAGGGCAGGTGGACTTCGCCATCCTGCCTTATCAGGCAAGTTTCGAAGGCATGGCCAAGCAGGGGCGACTGAAGATTCTGACCAGCTTTTCCAAGATCTTGCCCAAGGAGCTGACCCATGTGCCGCTGATATCGCAAAGCCGCCTCAGCCCCGACTTCGAATACACGGTCAGCGCTGGCTACTTCGTGAAAAAGGGCACACCCGCCGACCGAGTGGCCGCGCTGCGCAGTGCCATAGGGCAGGCGCTGGTGAATCCGGAAATCCGCGCCAAGCTGGAACTGGAGGGCAAGCACCTGCGCCAGCCTGTTGCCTCGCAGCTAGAGGCGGACCAGAGCTTCCATGCCATCCATCAGCGCCTGGGCGCGTTGGTGCGCAGCGTGGGCCGAAAGCCTCTGGCCTGAGACATGGGTTGCCGCGACTGGCGGTGCAAGCCCACGAGCAATCTTTGATCAACACGCAGGCCATGGGCCCGCATTCTGTCGGAAAGTGAAACATGCACAATCCAGCCACGATTGGCGCCGGAGCCCTGCAGGGCGTCAAGGTGCTTGATCTGTCACGCATTCTCGGCGGGCCGTTCTGCGGCCAGATACTGGGCGACCATGGCGCCGATGTGCTCAAGGTGGAGCCGCCGCAGGGCGATGACACCCGCACCTGGGGGCCTCCGTTTCGCGACGGAGTGGCCTCCTACTACTTCGGCTTGAACCGCAACAAGCGCCTCCAGTTTCTCGACCTGTCCGCGCCCGAAGGCCAGCAGCGCGTGCGCGCCTTGATGGCCGAGGCCGATGTGGTGGTGGAGAACTTCAAGGTCGGCACCATGGAGAAATGGGGCATAGGCTATGAGCAGATGCGCAAAGAGCTGCCGCATCTGATCTGGTGCCGCGTCACGGGCTTCGGCGCCGACGGCCCTTTGGGAAGCCTGCCCGGCTACGACGCCGCCATCCAGGCCATGGCCGGCATCATGAGCATCAATGGCGAAGCCGACGGCGACCCGCTGCGCGTGGGACTGCCGGTGGTGGACATGGTGACGGGGCTGAATGCCACCATAGGCGTGCTGCTGGCCCTGCACGAGCGGGGGCGCAGCGGACAGGGGCAACTGGTGGATGCTTCGCTCTACGACTCCGGGCTGTCGCTGCTCCACCCCCATGCGGCCAACTGGTTCATGGGGCGCAAGCTGCCGCAGCGTTCGGGCAATGCACATCCCAATATCTATCCCTATGACGTTCTCAGCACAGGCGGTGCCCCCATCTTTCTGGCCGTAGGCAACGACAGGCAGTTCCGGTTGCTGTGCCAGCATGTCGGGCAGGAGGGACTGGCGCAGGACGAGCGCTTTGCCAGCGCAGGCCAGCGTTCCGTCCATCGTGCCGAGCTCAAGCCCTTGCTGGAGCAGGCGTTTGCGCCGCTCGATGGCGTGAAGCTTGCCGACGAGCTGATGGCCATCGGCGTGCCTGCCGCGCCGGTGCTCGATGTAGCTCAGGCGCTTGAGCATCCGCATACCGTGCACCGCGAGATGGTGGTGACGATGGGCCAATACCAGGGGCTGGGCGCTCCGGTCAAGCTCAGCCGCACGCCGGCCAGCTACCGCTTTGCGCCCTTGAGCGAAGGAGAGGAGTTTCTGCCGGACGCCGGCGCCTGAGATTGCTTCGGCGCGACTCCAGCCCGCCCCGCGCGTGCTTTCTTTTCTTGCGCCCATCTGAGCCGGTTTGCGTTGCCGGCGCCCTGTCCCACCCTTTTCATGGGCATTGTGTGCACAATGGAATGCAAAAGCGTTTTCCCTGTGTTCTGTCCATGGAGAGTCTCACGATGTCGCATGCTTTTGCCAAAACCCTGAAGTCCTTTGAACTGGCCGAGGGCAAGAAGGGCAAGTTCTATTCCTTGCCGGCCCTGGCCAAGCAGTTCCCGGAGATCAAGCGCCTGCCGGTCTCGATTCGTATCGTGCTCGAATCGGTGCTGCGCAACTGTGACGGCAACAAGATCACCGAGGAGCATGTGGCGCAGCTGGCGCGCTGGCAACCCAAGGCCGAGCGGGTCGACGAGATTCCGTTTGTCGTCGCGCGCGTGGTGCTGCAGGACTTCACCGGCGTGCCCTTGCTGGCCGACCTGGCCGCCATGCGCAGCACCGCTGCCAAGTTGGGCAAGAAGCCCAAGTCCATCGAGCCGCTGGTGCCCGTGGACCTGGTGGTGGACCACTCCATCATGGTGGACTACTTCGGTACCAAGAAGGCGCTGGACCTGAACATGAAGCTGGAGTTCCAGCGCAACCAGGAGCGCTACCAGTTCATGAAATGGGGCATGCAGGCCTTCGACACCTTCGGTGTCGTGCCGCCGGGCTTCGGCATCGTGCACCAGGTCAATCTGGAATACCTGGCGCGCGGCGTGCACAAGGCCAGGAGCGGCAAGGGTGATGCGGTGTACTACCCCGACACCCTGGTCGGCACCGACAGCCATACCACCATGATCAACGGCATAGGCGTGGTGGCCTGGGGTGTGGGCGGCATCGAGGCCGAGGCGGCCATGCTGGGCCAGCCCGTGTACTTCCTCACGCCCGATGTGGTGGGCTTCGAGCTGACCGGCCAGTTGCGCGAAGGCGTGACGGCCACCGATCTGGTGCTCACCGTCACGGAGCTGCTGCGCAAGGAAAAAGTGGTCGGGAAGTTCGTCGAGTTCTTTGGCGAAGGAACGCGCAGCCTGTCGCTGCCGGATCGCGCCACCATCGGCAATATGGCTCCTGAGTATGGGGCGACCATGGGTTTCTTCCCAATCGATGAAAAGACCATCGAGTACTTCAAGGGAACGGGACGTACCAAGAGCGAGATTCAGGCCTTCGAAGCCTACTTCAAGGCCCAGCAGCTGTTTGGCGTGCCCAAGGCCGGCGAAATCGACTACTCGCATGTGGTCAAGCTGGATCTGGGCAAGGTGGCCCCGAGCCTGGCCGGGCCCAAGCGCCCGCAGGACCGCATCGAGATCGGCCATGTGGCAGGGCAGTTCGACGAGCTGTTCAGCGCTCCCGTGGCCCAGAATGGCTTCAATTTCCCAGCCGATCAGCTGGTGCGTCGCCACGTGGTGAGCCCCGATGGTCCCGAGGCCTTGCAGCCCGAGAGCAAACCCCTGTCGGCCGGTGCGGAGCGCAACAAGGCCGAGATGGTGAGCAACACGCCCGAGACCGGCAAGGTCGAGGCCAGTGCGATTGCTGTTGATGCCAGTCATGCGGTTGCAGCGCCGGAAAAGAGCTTCGATATCGGCAGCGGCGATGTGCTGATTGCAGCCATCACCAGCTGCACCAATACCTCCAACCCCAGCGTCATGCTGGCGGCGGGCCTGCTGGCCAAGAAGGCGGTGCAGGCAGGCCTCAAGGTCAAGCCGCATATCAAGACCTCGCTGGCCCCGGGCTCTCGCCTGGTCACCCGCTATCTGACCGAGGCGGGCTTGCTGCCCTACCTGGAAAAACTGGGCTTTGCGCTGGCAGGCTACGGCTGCACCACCTGCATCGGCAATGCCGGTGATCTCACCCCCGAGATCAATGCCGTCATCACGCAGAACAATCTGGTCTGCTCGGCCGTGCTCTCGGGCAACCGCAATTTCGAGGCCCGCATTCACCCCAATATCAAGGCCAACTTCCTGGCCAGCCCTCCGCTGGTGGTGGCTTATGCGATTGCCGGCACGGTGCGCAAAGACCTGATGACCGAGCCCGTGGGCAAGGGCAAGGGCGGCAAGGATGTGTATCTGGGCGACATCTGGCCCAGCAGCGAGGAGATTCAGGATCTGCTCAAGTTCGCCATGAATGGCAAGGCCTTTCGCAGCAATTACGAGCAGGTGGCCAGCGAGCCGGGCAAGCTCTGGGAAAAGATTCGGGGTGTGACGGGCGCCACCTATACCTGGCCCGAGAGCACCTATATCGCCGAGCCGCCGTTCTTTGCCGACTTTGCTCTGGATTTGAAAGCACCACCCGAAGACGGGGGCAGCGCTGCAGGTCAGAAAGGCTCTAACTCCAGCGCGGTGCACGGTGCTCGCATCATGGCCTTGTTCGGTGATTCCATCACCACCGACCATATCTCGCCCGCAGGCTCCATCAAGGAGTCTTCGCCGGCAGGCAAGTGGTTGCTCGAGCATGGCGTGCACAAGGCCGACTTCAACAGCTATGGCTCGCGCCGGGGCAACCACGAGGTGATGATGCGCGGCACTTTTGCCAATGTGCGTATCAAGAATCTGATGATCCCCGCCGCAGGCGACGGCTCGCGCGAGGAGGGCGGTGTCACCCTGTTCCGCGACGACCATGGCCGGGCCGAGAAGATGGCCATTTACGACGCGGCCATGAAATACCAGGCCGCGGGCCGTGCCACGGTGGTACTGGCCGGCGAGGAATACGGCACGGGTTCCAGCCGCGACTGGGCGGCCAAGGGCACGCAACTGCTGGGCATCAAGGCCGTGGTGGCGCGCAGCTTCGAGCGCATTCACCGCTCCAATCTGGTGGGCATGGGCGTGTTGCCGCTGCAGTTCAAGGGCAATGACAGCTGGCAAACCTTGGGTCTGACGGGCGAGGAGTTCATCGATGTGATCCCGGCTGCCGACCTGGCGCCGCAAAGCGATGCCCAGCTGGTGATCACCAGGCCCGATGGCAGCAAGAAAACCGTGACCGTGAAGCTGCGCATCGATACCCCCATCGAGGTGGACTACTACCGCCATGGCGGCATCCTGCCCTATGTGCTGAGGCAGTTGCTGGCCTGATGGCGCCCGCTTGCCACGTAAAAAAGGCCTGTCCTCCTCGGAGGCAGGCCTTTTTCGTGGGCTGGCGCGAGCCCTATTTCATCGAGTGCAGGCCAAACATATTGCCTTCGGTATCGATGGCCAGGGCAATAAATCCATAGGGGCCTATGGAGACTTTGTCGCGGTGCAGGCTGCCGCCGTTGCGTGCAACGCGGGCGGCCTGCTCGGCGCAGTCTTCACAGACGAAATAGACCAGCGTGCCGCCGCCGCCAGAGGGGCATTCCGGCATGCGGACCAGCGCTCCGGTGGCACCAGCGTTATCCGGCTGCCCTGGGAAGGCCCACATCTCCATATCGGGGTGCTCGCCGCCTTCCGGCATGGCCAGCGCTTGCAGCTGACAGCCCAGCACGGCTTCGTAGAAGCTCCTGGCGCGCGACATGTCCTGCACGTAGATCTCGAACCAGCCAACGGGATTCATAGCCATCTTCAGCTCCTTGTCTGCTCATCGGTGGAAGTCCAGATGCTGAGGCAGCAGAGGCTGTGATGCAAGCAGACCCGGCCCTTAACAGGGGCTTCGAGCCTGGAACATGGGGCAAGGACCGGGCGCGGGCTGCAGGGCGCCGGCCCGCGCTCTCAGGGCTTTCTCAGGGCGGCAAGCTTTCTGGCCTTGCGGCGGTGCCACCAGAGCCAGATTCCGCTGATGCCCAAGCCGCCCAGCACCAGGCCGTTGAGGCCGGCCAGGATTTCCATCAGCACGCCACCCAGTTCGCCCGTGTGCAGCGGATAGGCCACGGCCACCGCCGCAGCGCCGGGGTCGAGTTCATTCCAGCGCCTGACGTCCAGCACGGCACCGTTGCGCGGGTCCAGCCATACCGAGCTGATGCCGTTGGGGTGCGGCTCGCCCGGGGCGCGAAAGCGGATGCGTACGGCCTGCTTGGCATTGGGCGGCAGCTGCACGAAGCTGGCCTGGGCATCGGGCATGGCCGCGCGGGCCGAGGCCAGCATGGCATCCACATCGGCTGGCAGCGCTTGGGCGGCGCCTTGCACAACCAGTGCGGGCAGCTTGGGTGGCTTGACTGCCGTGCTGCTGCTGAGCACATTGAGCCAGTCGCCCAGCGGTCGCCATGCCATATAGGCACCGGTGACGACTGACACCGCGATCAGCAGGCCCATGATCACGCCGCCGATGCGGTGCATGTCGAACAGGGCGCGCACCAGGCTTTTGTTGAGTTCTATGCGCCAGTTGCCCGGCCAGCGCTTGGGCCACCAGAGAATGACGCCCGTCAGCAGCAGAAGCACATAGGCCAGGGTGGTCCAGGCCAGTATGGCCTTGCCATTGGCGTCGAGCAGCAAGGTGCTGTGCAGCTTGAACAGCGTGTTGACAAAGCCCTCGGTCTCGCCGCGGCGGCCCTGCTCCGCTCCGGTGACAGGGTCCAGGTAAATGGTGCCGCGCCAGTCCGCAGCCTGAACGCGCAGCCACAGGCTGTCCTGCGTCTCCTGAGGCAGCCGGAAGCGCAGAGTGGCTTTGCTGCCGAACTCCTCATGGGCTCTTGTCAGTATCGGCGTCAGTGCTGCGGCCTGCTGCGCATGCGTCGTGCGGGCCTGGAACAGCTCGGGGTGCGCCATGCGGTCCAGTGGCTGGCCGATGATGAGCAGGGTGCCGGTGAGCCCGGCCAGAATCAGAATCCAGCCCAGGCCCAGGGCAAACCAGCGATGCAGCCGCAGCCACAGAGAACGTAGCGAAGTCATTGCGCGTGATGGTGTGATGTCCCGCGTGACCGGTCCTGAGACGGACTCGCGGGGCCGCCGCTTAGAACGGCAGGGTGGCCTGAACGTACAGGGTGCGTGGCATGCCCACGTATTTGCCACCGCCGTTGTTGTCGGTGGAACGGGTGAAGTAGCGGCGGTCAAACACGTTCTTCATGCCCACGGTCAGGCGCAGATTGTTCAGCTCCTTGCCGGCCTGGTAGCTGGTGCGCAGGCCCAGGATGGCAAAGCCCGGGATATCGCCCAGATTGCCATTGGCGTCTTCCTGCGTGATGTAGGGATTGGGCTTGGCGCTGGTGCCGGGCGTGCCGGGCGAGCGTTGCTTGGACTGGGCGTTCAGATCGGCATTGAAGGTCCAGCGCTCCATCGCATAACGTGCCGACAGGCCGGCCGTGTGGCGCGAATAAAGCGGCAGGTCGCGGCCTGCGAAGGGACCGGCCTGGCTGGTGGCCTGGGTGAAGGTATAGCTCATGCCCAGCGACAGGCCCTTGAGTGCCGGATAGTTCTTGCCGAAGTCATAGCGCAGCGCCGATTCCAGACCACGGTGGCGCGTGGCACCCAGATCGGTCCAGATGCCGTTGCCGGTGCCGTCGCCCGGGCGGTCCAGGAACAGCTCCTTGTTGAAGTCGATGTTGAACAGTGTCAGCTCGCCATTCCAGGTGTCGCTCTTGTAGTGCGTGCCCAGCTCATAGGTCTTGGCCGATTCGGGATAGAGCTGGTTGTTGGACGACTGGGCCAGCTGTGCGTACTGCTGGGGCCCGAAGGACTTGCCGGCATTGGCGAACACCGCCCAGTGGCTGTCGACGCGGTAGAGCACCGACAGCGTGGGCAGCCATTCGTTGGCGGCAGCCGTCGGGTAGATGGCCGCTGCGGTCGCGCCCTTGTAGTCCACCACATTGTTGAAGGAGCGGATGCGCTCGTAGCGCACGCCGGGCGTGATGGTCCAGTTGCCCACATCGATGCGGTTGTCGATATAGAAGGCATTGGCCGTGGTGCCGCCCTGGCTGGTCTGGGTGGTGTTCAGCGGCAGGGCCATGGCATCGACCTGGCCGGGCACATAGAAGCCGGAAGTGGCCAGCGCCGTTTCTGAGCTCTTTTCCTTCAGGTAGCGATAGCCAACGCTGACTTCCTGCACCACGGAGCCGGTCTCGAAAATGCGCGAGTAGCGCGGCTCCACGCCGTAGTAGCTGTAGTCGCGCGGTGCGGCCGTGAGGCTGCGCTTGCCGGCATTGGCGCCGGTGGCGTCGCGTTCGATATAGCTGCCGCGGAAGGAGTCCACGTAGTAGCTGAGCACTTCGAAGTTGTTGCGACCGTCCTTGTAGCTGTACTTGAGCGAGCCGTCGGTGCGGCGGCCCGTGAACTGGTCATAGTTGCGCGTGCTCTGGAATGGGGCGGCGGCGTACTGGGCCGTGGTCAGACCGCCGGGCATCTGGCCCTTGCCCTCGAAGTGGTGCAGCGAAGCGGAAATGTTGCTGTTGTTGCTGAGCTTGTAGCTGCCCTTGACCAGCAGATCGTCGATGTCGGTCTTGTCGTTGCTGCTGCGCCAGCCCTTGCCGTGCGTGCCCGAATACAGCACGGCCAGGCCCAGGCCCGACTCGTTGGTGCCGCCCACAAAGAAGCTGGGCGTGGTCTTCACGTTGCCGCCGTGGCTGTAGATCTCGGTGCCGATGGAGGCTTCGGCCGCAAAAGTCTTGGGAATGGCGCGCGTCGTGAAGTTGATGATGCCGCCCACGTTCTGCGGGCCGTAGCGCACCGAGCCTGCGCCGCGCACCACGTCGATGGAGTCCAGATTGCCCAGCGCCACGGGCGCCAGCGACAGCTGGGGCTGACCGTAGGGAGCGTAGGAGACGGGCACGCCGTCCTGCAGCACATAGGAGCGTGGCGACAGGCGTGCGGTCAGACCGCGCACGCTCAGGTTCAGAGAGATATCGCTGCCGCCCGTGCCGTTGCTGTCCTGAACCTGCACACCGGGCACCAGGCGCAGCGCTTCGCGCAAGGTGGCGGCACCGCTTTCCTGGATGCGCTCGCGCTCGACGATGGTGCGGGCGCCTGGATGCTCCAGCACCTTCTCGGCGCTGGACATATCGCCATCCAGCCAGTTGCCGGTGACGGTGACCGAGTCCAGGGCGGCTTCGGCAGTGGCGGTGCTGGCCGTCTGTGCATGAACGGGGCTGGCGAGCACGCCAAGGGCTGCGGCAACGGCAGCGGCGGCGCTGCTCAGGCGAAAAGCGGGGGAGTCGGAAAGATGGAGGTTAGCCATGGGTGTTGTAGGGGAGTGCACACAGCACCTGGCTGGCATGAACAGCGCGCTGCCCCAGCCTTGCGCTGGCGGCATCTCTTGTCTTCAGTCGGGGCCGGAGGGGACTATGTGGCGTTTATTGGCAGGCGCAGATATTAATGAGAATTGCTGTCATTTGGCTGTATGTGGTTATGTTGAGACACAAAAAAAAACAGCCTCCCTGTTCGGCAATCTGGCCGTTCGGGGAGGCTGCGTGCGGGAGCCGGGCAAGAGAGCGGCTTAACCCTGTTCGGCCAGCAGGTCCTGCAAGGTCTTGACCTGCAGGCGCAGGCGCTCGTTCTCGGCTTCCAGCTCGGTGACGCGGGCCTGCAGCTCTTTGGGGCTGGCGGCTGGCACGGCTTCTGCCGATTCTTCGGCTTCGGGCTTGGCGGCCTTGGGCTTTTTCTTGGCATCGCGCACGCGCTTGGCGGCCTGCTTGAGGGCGTCGGCACCTTCGGCGGCCACGGCTTGCTGCTCTTCCTCGGGCAGGGTGGCGACCACGGCTGCGGCATTGAGCGAGAGTTCGCCGGCCTTGACCGCAGCCACGACTTCGGGCGCAGCCTTTTCCTGGATGGTCTCGATCATCTTGACCTGACCGGCCGACAGTCGGGCGGCGCGTGCCAGGGCTTCACGTGTGTCCAGCGCTTCGTCGGGCACCTTGGCCACGCTGGCCAGAGCCTGGGCCACCACGGGGTCGGTCTCGCCTTCCCAGGGGGCTTCCTCGCTGGCCGGCTGGGCGGCCTTGGCTGCGTTCACGGCAGCGGCTGCCGCAGCGCGTCGCTCGGCAATGATCTCGCGCTTGCGCAGCGCCAGCACGCCGCGCTGGAAGTCCGAGACCGAGCGGCGGCCCAGATGCTGGTCGATCATCCACAGATGCACGTCGTCCATGTTCTTGAACTGCGTGGCCTGCACGGTGTTGAAGGGCAGGCCGTGCTTGCGGCAGATGCCGTAGCGGTTGTGGCCGTCGATGAGCAGATCGCCCCAGACCACCAGGGAGTCGCGGCAGCCTTCGGAAAGGATGCTGCGCTCCAGCGATTCGTGCTCGTCCGGGGTCAGAGGGTCGATATAGGCCTTCAGGCCTTCGTCAATCTTCAGTTCCATGTGTGTTCTTCAAATTGAGGAGCTGCTTGCGCTTGTTGTCGTTGGTTCTCAACATGAATTCAATTTGAATCCAAGAGAGGACGAGCGAAAGCAGCTATAGAGAAAAGAGCAACGCCCCAGCGTATGGGGCGTTGGAAAAGCAAAGCCGGTCGAGCTTACAGCAGACGCGAAATCAGCGCACCTTCCACAGGGCCTTCCAGCGGAATGCGCACGCGCACGGGGTTGCCTTGTGCGACTTCCACGGGCTGGCCTTCGAGGTTGAACATCTTCTCCAGCTTGACTTGGCGGTTGCCCTGGGGATGAATCACTTCGATGGTGTCGCCCACGGCGAAACGGTTCATGGTTTCAATCTCGGCCATGCCGTCGGCATAGCCGCGCACCGCGCCCACGAAGTGGCTGCGCTGCAGCACGCTGTGGCCGGTTTCGTAGTTCTGGTAGTCGTTGGCAGGGCGGCGCTCCAGCAGGCCGCCGGTATAGCCGCGGTTGGCCAGACCTTCGAGTTCGGTGATCAGATGCGGGTTGAACGGACGGCCGGCCACGGCGTCGTCGATGGCGCGGCGGTAGGTCTGGGCCGTGCGGGCCACGTAGTACAGGCTCTTGGTGCGGCCTTCGATCTTGAGCGAGTCCACGCCGATCTTGGTCAGGCGCTCCACATGCTCCACGGCGCGCAGGTCCTTGGAGTTCATGATGTAGGTGCCATGCTCATCTTCCACGATGGGCATCATCTCGCCGGGGCGGCCTTTTTCCTCGAGCAGATAGATGGCATCGGCCTTGGGGTGGCGTTGCTGGTCGCCGCAGGTGCTGGTGAACTGGTTGTCCAGATCGTTCTTGGCTTCTTCGAAGTTGAAGCCGTTTTCCATGGTCTGGCCCAGCGCCTCGCCGGTGTTGGGGTCCACGGCCGCGTCATGCGTCTTGTAGTCCCAGCGGCAGGCGTTGGTGCAGGTGCCCTGGTTGGGGTCGCGGCGGTTGAAGTAGCCCGACAGCAGGCAGCGGCCCGAGTAGGCAATGCACAGCGCGCCGTGCACAAACACTTCCAGCTCCATGTCGGGGCATTCCTGGCGGATCTTCTCGATCTCGTCCAGGCTCAGCTCGCGCGACAGGATGATGCGCGAGACGCCCATCTTCTGCCAGAACTTCACGGTGGCGTGGTTGGTGGTGTTGGCCTGCACGGACAGGTGGATTTCCTGCTCGGGCCACTTTTCCTTGACCATCATGATGAGCCCGGGGTCGGCCATGATCATGGCGTCGGGCCTCATGGCGATGATGGGTTCGATGTCGCGCAGATAGGTGCGGACCTTGTCGTTGTGTGCAATCAGATTGCTGGTCAGGAAGAACTTCTTGCCGCGTGCATGCGCCTCGGCAATGCCCTGGCCGATCTGCTCCAGGCGGAATTCGTTGTTGCGCGCGCGCAAGCTGTAGCGCGGCTGGCCGGCGTAGACGGCGTCGGCACCAAAGTCGTAGGCGGCGCGCATCTTGTCGAGCGAGCCGGCAGGCAGCAGCAGTTCGGGGGCTTTGAGGGTCATGATGGCGCTATTGTCCCGCATAGCGCTTTTCACCGTGGCTTGCTAAGGCTACGCGGTCTGTAGCAGCTGCGCGTGCAGTTGCCGCGCAGGCAATGACAGCGATGCCGACCCAGCCGGCGTGCACAGCAGCAGCTGGCGCTGCGCCCAGGCGTCGGACAGCGGCACGGCCGCCACGCCGGTGGCGGCGCCGTGACGCTGCACGGCAGCTAGCGGCAGCACGGCAATGCCCACGCCCTGGCCCACGAGCTGGCACAGACCTTCGAAATGCTGCAGCTGGACCTGGATGCGCAGCAGCCGGTCATTGATCTGCAAGGCCTGTTTCTGCAGCAGCTGCTGCAGGGCGGATTCGCGTGGCAGGCCGACCCAGCTCTCGTGCAGCAGCTCGGCCAGTTTCAGTTGCGAGCGTCCGGCCAGCGCATGGCCCAGCGGCAAGGCGGCGGCCAGCGGGTCCTGTCTCCAGGGTTGGCAGTGCAGGCCAGCCAGCGCCGCCGCGTCTTCGGCATCCCAGGCGGCCACGCCGATATCGCACAGGCCCTGGCGCAGTCCGGCCAGCACTTCGCTGCTCGGGCATTCCTGCAGCTCCAGCGCAATCTGCGGGTGCTGGCGCAGAAAGCCGCTGACGGCCAGCGGCAGATGCTCGCGCACGGCCGAGGTATTGCCGCGCAAACGTATCTGCCCGGCCAGGCCGGCGCCGAATTCACCCATGGCCCCACGCAGCAGCTGCATCTGGCTGAGCACCTGGCGTGCATGCTGGCCCAGGGTGTGACCAGCAGCCGTGGGCTGCACGCCGCGTGCCTGGCGAATGAGCAGCGCCGTGCCCAGAAGCTGTTCCATGCCGCGCACGCGCTCGCTGGCCGAGGCCAGCGTGAGATGGCTGCACTGTGCCGCCGCCGTCAGCGTGCCGCTGTCGAGGATGTGCACAAACAGCTGGAGGTCGGTCAGGTCAAAGCGCATGGAGTTCAAGCCTAAGGTTTATACGAAGTCTGGATTTGAATAATCCTGCTGGTCAAGCGTTCTTCGTAGACAGATTATCGGTGCTATGCAAGAGAAAAATGATTCTTGCCTATGTTTGATGGTTCGGGTAATACGAAGGATTGATGATGTGGAACGAAGGCTGGATGGCTGCGGCAACCATTGCCGTGTTTGGCCTAGCGGGTTGTGTCAAAGGCGTGGTGGGTCTGGGTCTGCCCACGGTTTCCATGGCCTTGCTGGCGGTGTTCATGCCGCCTGCGCAGGCAGCGGCCTTGCTGCTTTTGCCGTCGCTGGTGACGAATCTGGTGCAGATGCGGCCCGTGGCGGGTTTGCGTCCCCTGCTGCAGAGACTGGGCTGGATGCAGCTGGGCATCGTGCTGGGCACGCTGGGCGGCGTGGCCCTCTGGGGCGGAGTCGGCAGCCTGTCAGCAGCCAGGCCGGCTCTGGGCCTGGCGCTGGTGATGTACGCCCTGTGGGGGCTGTCGGGCCTGCGCTGGCAGACGCCGGCGCCGCACCAGGCCTGGCTGGGCGCGGCATGCGGCCTGTTGACGGGCGCCATCACGGCGGTTACCGGTGTCTTTGTCGTGCCAGCCGTGGCCTTTTTGCAGTCGCTGGGCCTGGCCCGTCCCGCGCTCATGCAGGCCATGGGCCTGTGCTTTACCACCTCCACGCTGGCCCTGGGCGCCGGTTTGCTCTGGCAGGGTCAGGGCCTGGGTGCGCAGGCGCAGGAGATGGGACTGGGGCTGCTGGCTTCGGCCCTGATGCTGATTCCAGCACTGGCCGGCATGCACTGGGGCGAGTTGCTGCGCGAGAAACTCTCGCCCGAGCTTTTCCGGAAGCTGCTGATGCTCAGTCTGCTGACCCTGGGTGTCTACCTGTGCTTCTGAGTGGCCGGGGCTGCGGCGACATTGCCCCCGCCCCTGCGTTCGGGAGGAGGGCGGCAATGTCGTCTCGGGGCGGTTAAAGGCGGAAGACCTTGACGGCCTGGCCGCGCTCCACTTCCCAGTGCTGCTGGCTGCGCAGGCGCTGCGCCTGCCCCTCGCTGCGCGCATTGTGCTGCGCCAGCTTGATGGCCAGCAGCTCGCGCGCCAGCCGCTTGTTGGCATGCTGGCTGCGTTCGCTCATGACCTTGACGGCAATCCCGCTGGGCACATGCAGGGCGTGGACGGCCGAGTCCGTGGTGTTGACATGCTGGCCGCCCTTGCCCGAAGCCTTGCAGGACTGGAACTGGATCTCGCCGTCCATGGCCAGCTGGCGCGGGGGCTCGCAGCGCTGCACGGCGACGAACCAGTTCTTGCGCGGATGCCGGGGCCGGAAGGGGCTGGCGAAGATCCACTGGATGGTGCCCAGCCATTAGCGCAGGGCAGGTGTCTCGCGCTCGCAGCGCAGCAGCACCGACCTGTAGCCGGCCGGGGTGCGGAACTCCTCCAGCACCTCGACCGCGAGATCCTCGGCGGCGCAGGCCTGCAGCAGCTTGCGCAGGGTCAGCTGCAGCGCGTATTCGCACTCTGCGGGACCATGGGCCGAGCTCAGTTGCATCAGCAGCATTGCAGGGCTCCCTTCTTGTAGGTCAGCAAGGGCTTGAGGCGTGCAACCAGCTCTACCAGGCCGGCTTGTTGCAGACTGGCGACCACGGAATCCACATCCTTGTAGGCCTGGGGGGCCTCCTCGTAGACCAGCTCGCGGTCGGCGCAGACCACGGCGCTGCCGAAGCGCGTGCGCAGCAGCTCGTCCAGCGTGAAGCGGGGCCGCAGCCGGCCCATGCAGTCCGTGCGAGCCCATTTGCGGCCGGCGCCGTGGGCCAGCGAATCCAGGGCCTCGTGCCGGCCGGCGACGGGCCGCACCAGATAGCTGTAGTCGCCGCGCGAGCCTGGAATGACGACCAGGCCCCGGTCTGCCGGTGTGGCGCCCTTGCGATGCAGAAAGCCATCCTGGCCCTGCCAGTGGTGGGCAAGCACATGGTTGTGTGTGATGTCGAGCACGGCCTCGCCCTGGCTGCGGATCGCGCGCAGCAGGCGCTGGGCGATGCTGCTGCGGTTGAGCCGCGCATAGTCGATTGCGGCATCGTGCTGCAGCAGGTATTGCCTTGCGGCGTCGGTGCCGGCGGCCAGGCCGTCGTGGCTGAAGCGCTGCACATGCTCGCGCAGTATGGCTCCGCCAAGGCCGCGCGAGCCGCTGTGCACCATGAGGTGCACGCGCTTCTTGTCGAGCGCGCCTTCCTCGTAGAGGGTCTCGACCTGCTGCAGTTCGGCAAAGTGGTTGCCGCCGCCTATGGTGCCCAGACTCTGCAGCAGATAGGCCGGATCGGCGACACCGCTGGTCTGCGCGATCTGCTGCAGCTGCTCCATGTCCACCGTCTCCAGCAGCTCCTGAGGCAGAGGGCCGTCGATATTTCCCACGGCTTTTTCGAGCCTGGCGCCTGAAGTCCTGTGCACGGCCAGGTCGGTCGCGTACAGGGACATGCCGCAGCCTATGTCGCCGCCGACCAGGGCCGGGTAGAAGCGTCCTGTCGAGAAGAATGCCGCGCCCACGGGATAGCCCCGGCCTGGGTGCAGGTCGGGCAGGCCGACGGCGGCGCGGATGCCGTCCAGATTGGCGGCGGTGGTGTGAAGTTGCTGGATGGCAGCGTCCTCGATCCAGACGCTGCTGTTGGCGAACACCTTGACGTAGGTGTCCGAAAAAGAATTGCCCATGAATGGCCCTTGGTCGAATGCATGAAATCAGCGATGGGGCAGTCGCGACATGCTCGGCCGGCAGGCATCCGGGAATTCACGCGCAGCGCAAGGCCTGACTCCATACCGTTGATGGGCCGGGCGAGGTCTGCAGCGTGGCGGGAAGCGCTAGAAGGCTTTAGGCGTGCACGACTGCAAAGGGATTTGTCGTCTGGGACATGGCTCTCTCCTTTGCGTGAGTGGGTGAAGCGCGCAATCCTGCATGGAGTGCGGCAAAGAAAGGCATGCTATGGATCGGCGGGCGGCGGCGCAAGCCATGCAGCTCGGTGCGTTGTGGATTGGCCACAGATAGAGAAAAGCCCCGCAGGCCGTGCCTGCGGGGCTTGGGGGAAAGCGCGGGGAGCAGTCCCGCGTCAGTCCTGGGGTCTGAAGCCTATGACCAGATCCGAGGGCACCTTGCCGTCGATATCGCGCGGCAGCTTGTCGGTCTTGTGCAGGGCGCGCACCACGGCCTCATCCCAGGCCGCGTTGCCGCTGGACTTGGAGATCGTGGCACTGGTGATGGTGCCGTCCGGCGCCGTGCGCACGCGGACCTCGGCACGCGGATTGCCGCTGACCGCATCGGGGTAGACGATGTTGGGCTTGACGCGCGCTGCCACCTTGGCCGCATAACCCGCCGAGGGACCGCCGCTGGCACTGCTGCCCGAGCCGCCCGTGCGGCTGCCGCCGCTGCCGGCCTGATCGCTGCCGCCGGAGCCGCCGGCCAGTCCTTGCAGGCGTGCCAGCTCGGCCTTGCGACGGTCATCGGCTGCCTTGGCATCCCTGGCGTCCCTGGCCGCCTTCTCCTTGGCTTCCTTGGCGGCTTTTTCCTTGTCGGCCTTGTCCTTCTCGGCTTTTTCCCTGGCAGCCTTGTCCTTGGCGGCTTTCTCGGCTTTCTCGGCTTTCTCTTTCTCAGCCTTTTCCGCTTTTTCCTTCTCGGCCTTGTCCTTGGCCACCTTTTCGGCCTTTTCCTTTTTCTCGTGCTCGAGCTTTTCCTTGCGTTCCTTCTCCGCCTTTTCAGCCTTCTCGGCCTTTTGTTTTTCCAGCTGCGCCTTTTCGGCCTTTTCCTTCTCGGCCTTGTCCTTTTCGGCTTTTTCCTTGCGCTCTTTTTCGCGCTGTTCGCGGGCTTCCTGCTCGGCCTTTTCCTTCTTCAGCTGCTCCTGCTTTTTCTTTTTGGCCAGGGCAATCTCGGCCTCATGATCGTCGTCATGGGCCTGAGCCTTGGGGGCAGGCGCAGGAGGAGGCAGCGGTGCCACCACGGGCTCCGGCGGAGGTGGTGGCGGCTCGGGAGCCGGAGCCGGCTCCGGCGTGGGCTCCGGAGCGGGAGGCGGCGGTGTCACGGCGGCTGCGGAAGCCGGGGCGGAACTGCTCCAGACCTCGGCTTCGACCATGGCCTCGTCGGCTTCTTTGGGGGGGCGCACCGTCCACAGCAGGGCCGCGATCAGCAACCCGTGCGCGGCCAGGGCGAGCGACCATGAGCGCGCCCGGCCTTTGGGGCGGGGCGGGGCAAACTGATCGCGATCTTGCTGGTTAGGCATGGTGAATTGGTGGTCTGCGCGGGCTGCGGCTTCAAGGCATCAAAGTCGCGGCCGGCGGCAGAGCTTCCTGTAGGGGATCAATTGCTGGAAGAGGAAACGACGCCGAAGGCAATGCGCTTGACGCCGGCCTTGGACAGCGTGGTGTGCGCCTTCATGACGTCGTCAAAAGGCAGACCCTTGTCGGCGATGATCTGGATGGCGCTGTCCTCGCCCTGGCCTTGCTGCCAGGACTGGGCCAGACCCTTGAGGTCGTCGAGCTTGATGGTCTGGGTGTTGCTGCCGTTCTTGAACTGGATGCTGCCGTCCTTGTCGAGCAGCACATAGGCAATGTTCTTGGTCGGCGGGCGCGAGGACTTGCCCGCGCTGGGTACGTTGATGGAGCCCGGCGTGAGCATGGGGGCCGTCACCATGAAGATGATGAGCAGCACCAGCATCACGTCGATGAAGGGCACCATATTGATTTCGTTGACGGTGCGGCGATTGCGACCGCGTGAACTCATGGCTGGCATGGATCACACTCCTTACAAATAGGCTGCTTGGCGCGCAGCCGTCCTGCTTGCGCGAGGCTCAATCCAGAGGCGCAGTGCAAAGGCCCGCGGGCCTTGTGTCCTGTCAAGGCCAGAGGCCTGAAGCGACTCGGGAACCGTTTCATCTCAATGGCCGGAGGCGGAGCCGCTGGCGGTGGCACCGACATTGCGCTGCAGGATATTGGAGAACTCCTCGATGAAGGTCTCTTCCTGGCTGGCGATACGGTCGATGTGGTGGGCGTAGCGGTTGTAGGCCGTCACGGCGGGGATGGCTGCAAACAGACCCATGGCGGTGGCGACCAGGGCCTCGGCAATGCCGGGGGCCACGGTGGCCAGCGTGATCTGCTCCATATTGGCAAAGCCGGTGAAGGCGTGCATCACGCCCCACACGGTGCCGAACAGGCCGACATAGGGCGAGACCGAGGCCACGGTGCCCAGGAAGGACAGGCCGGATTCGATCTCGTCGAGTTCGCGCTGAAAGCTTGCGCGCATGGCACGGCGCGTGCCGTCCATCAGCGTGGCGACATCGCCGATGCGGCGCTCGCGCAGCTTCTGGTACTCACGCATGCCGCTGGCAAAGATGCGCTCCATGGGGCCGCCGGTCTTGGCGTTCTGCGCGGCAGAGGCATAGAGGTCGTTGAGGCTGGTGCCCGACCAGAAGTCCTGCTCGAAGTTGTCGTTGAGCGAGCGCACTCGCTTCAAGGTCTGGGCCTTGCGAAAAATGGTGGCCCAGCTCGCTATGGATGCGATCACCAGGATCAGCATGACCAGTTGTACCACCCAGCTGGCCTGCATGATGAGGCTGAGGATGGACATGTCTTGGGAGTTCATGAAAGTTGCTCCAGGATATGGTTCGGAATTCTCGCGGGGCGCATGGTCTTGCCATCCACCCACCCAATTCGGATGGAGCCCGTGCACAGCGGCGTGGGCTCTTGGGCGTGACTGTCGGAATGGACCAGCAGCGCCTGCTGCTCGATTGTGAGCGAAGCGCGGCCGGCACTTTTCAAGCTAGCGGTAACAAAGAGTTGGTCATCGAGTCGCGCCGGGTGCAGATATTCAAGCTGCGCAGACGTTACGACAAAGATGCCGCCGGTTTGTTCCCGCAACTTTTGCTGGGCGATGCCCAGCGAGCGCAACCACTCGGTGCGGGCACGCTCGAAGAACTTGAGGTAGTTGGCATAGAACACGGCGCCGCCGGCATCGGTGTCTTCCCAGTAAACGCGCATCGGGAATGTGAACACCCCGGCTGCGGCGGCTTGCATGGCATCGGCCCCGTCAGGCAAAGGCGCTGGTTGGCTCTGCATCATCACGGATTCAGCAGAAGAGCTTTTTCATGCGAGCAATGGCTTCCTGCAGCTGCTCCATGGAGTTGGCGGTGGAAAAGCGCACATAGTTCGCCGTCTCGGCCTGACCGAAGTCGCGGCCGGGGGTGATGGCCAGGTGAGCCTGGTTCATTAGCGCATAGGCAAAGTCCCAGCTGCCTTTCACGCCGAGCTTTTCGGCGGCAGCGCGGCAGTCGGCCCAGGCGTAGAAAGCGCCGTCGGGCTTGACGGGCACGGGCAGGCCTATCGATTCGAGAGCCGGGATGAAGTAGTCGCGGCGGGCCTTGAACTCGGCGCGGCGGCGTTCGTATTCGGCAATGCTCTCGGGCTCGAAGCAGGCGAGGGCCGCATACTGCGATACGGTGCAGGCACAGATGAACAGATGCTGGGCCAGCATCTCGATGGGCGCGACCAGCGACTCGGGCACGACCATCCAGCCCAGGCGCCAGCCCGTCATATTGAAATATTTGCTGAAGCTGTTGATGGAGATGATGTCATCGCCCAGCTTCAGGGCCGATTGGCCAAAGGCTTCGTCGTAGGACAGGCCCAGGTAGATTTCGTCGACGATGGTCAACCCGCCTTTGGCGCGCACGACGTCGTGGATGCGGCGCAGCTCATCGGGAGCAATCGAAGTGCCCGTGGGGTTGGACGGCGAGGCCAGCATCACGCCGCGCGTGCGCTCGCCCCAGGCTGCTTCGACCTTGGCGGCGCTGAGCTGGAAGCGCTCCGCCGCCGAGGAGGGGATCAGCACCGGCTTGCCCTCGGCCGCCGAGACAAAGTGGCGGTTGCAGGGGTAGCTGGGGTCGGGCATCAGCACCTCGTCACCTTCGTCGATCAGCGCCAGACAGGCCAGCTGCAGCGCGGCCGAGGCGCCGGCCGTGATGATGATGCGGCGCGCCGGCACGTCCACGCCGAAGCGGCTGGCGTACCAGGCGCTGATGCGCTCGCGCAGCTCGGGCAGGCCCGGTGCCTGGGTATATTGCGTGCGGCCGTCGCGGATGGCGCTCTCTGCCGCTTGCTGCACCAGAGGCGGGGCGCTGAAGTCCGGCTCGCCGATGTTCAGATAGATCATGGGCGTGCCGCTGGCGCTGGACTGGCGGGCCACTTCCTGCGCGTGCTTGGCCATTTCCATGACGTAGAAAGGCTCGATGCGTTGGGCGCGGCGGGAAAGCTCGATGACGGACATGGACGACGTTATTCTTTCAATCAATCAGCGTTCGGGTGCAGTCTGGTGCCGGAGGATGCAGCCGGTGCAGCAGCCTTGCGCCCATAAAAAAACTGCAACCAGCCAGCCGGTGCACGATAGCACCTGCGGCCCTGTTGCAGTATTTGCATTGACTATGCATGTGGCGCCAGCAGGGCCGCGCAGGCACGGCGCTGCAGCTCAAGCGGTTCAGCTGGCGGACTTGTTGGCGCGGTCATGCGCCACTTCGGTGGCGCGCAGCTCGGGAGCCAGTCCGTTGAGCACGGCGTTGACATACTTGTGACCGTCGGTGCCGCCGAATTCCTTGGCCAGCTCGATGCACTCGTTGAGCACCACGCGCCAGGGCACGTCGGGGCAGTTCTGGAACTCGTACACACCAATCCACATGCAGGCATGTTCGATGGGCGAGATCTCGGTCAGGCCGCGATCGAGCTTGGGCGTGATCAGTGCGTCCAGTGCAGCTTCGTTTTCCACGCAGCCGCGCAGCAGTGCATCGTAGTGCACCACGTCGGCCTTGTGAAAGCCGGCCAGATCGCGCGTGAAGCGGTCGATGTCGAGCACCGCATTGCGGCCCACGATGTGCTGATACAGGCCTTGCAGTGCGAACTCGCGTGCGCGGCTGCGATTGGATTTGGAGCCCGCCTTGCGTGCGCCGGTGCTGGTCAGGCCGGTGCGCTTCTGGGGAGGGCGGCGCGAGCCGGACTCGCTGGATTGTTCTTCACTCATGATCGTCGTAGGAGTTGAGCAGATTGGCCATTTCCACGGCGACCTGGGCGGCGTCGCGGCCCTTGTCTACCTGGCGGGCAATGGCTTGCTCCATGTTTTCAGTGGTGATGATCGCGTTGGCGATCGGCAGGCGGTAGTCCAGGGACAGGCGTGTCACGCCTGCGCCCGATTCGTTGGCTACCAGCTCGAAGTGGTATGTCTCCCCACGGATGATGCAGCCCAGCGCCACCAGGGCGTCGTACTGATCGGTGTCGGCCAGTGTCTGCAGCGCCACGGGCACTTCGAGTGCGCCGGGGACGGTGACATGGTCGATGTTCTCGCTCTTCACACCCAATGCCAGCAGCTCATCGCGGCAGGAGGCAAACAGGGTGTTGGTAATGCTTTCGTTGAAGCGTGCTTGCACGATGCCGATCTTCAGTTCGGCGCCGTTGAGGTTCTGGCCTTGGCCTTTTTCTGCGTTTTGCATATGGTGTTCCGTCTCTTATTCTTTGGGGATGTAACCCGTGATTTCCAGGCCGTAGCCCGCCATGCTGGGCATGCGGCGGGGCTGGCCCATGAGGTGCATCTTGCTCACGCCCAACTCGCGCAGGATTTGCGCGCCCACGCCATAGGTGCGCAGATCCATGCGGCCACGCTCCGGCGCCTGGGCCGAACGGGCCTTGCCTTCGAACTGGGTCAGCAACTGCTCGCCGGACTCGCTGCAGTTGAGCAGCACGGCCACGCCCTGGCCATTGCCGTTGATGTACTTGAGGCTTTCGTCCAGGCACCAGGAATGCTGGTTGCGGCCGGTTTCGAGCGCATCGAGCACCGATAGCGGCTCGTGCACGCGCACGGGCACGGTGGTGTCGGGCTGCCATTCGCCCTTGACCAGTGCCAGATGCACGGAGCCGCTGGGCACGTCGCGGAAGGCATGGGCGATGAATTCGCCATGTGCCGTCTGCATGGGGCGGCTGCCCACTTTCTGCAGCAGGGATTCGTTGCGGCTGCGGTATTCGATGAGGTCGGCAATCGTGCCGATCTTGATGCCATGCTCGGCGCAGAACAGCTGCAGATCGGGCAGGCGGGCCATGGTGCCGTCGTCCTTCATGATCTCGCAGATCACGGCCGAGGGCGTGCAGCCTGCCAGCGCGGCCAGATCGCAACCAGCCTCGGTATGGCCGGCGCGCATGAGCACGCCGCCGTCCACGGCCTGCAGCGGGAAGACATGGCCGGGCTGCACCAGATCGCTGGGCTGGCTGTTCTTGTTCACGGCCACCTGGATGGTGCGCGCGCGGTCGGCGGCCGAGATGCCGGTGGTCACGCCTTCGGCGGCTTCGATGGAAATGGTGAAGGCCGTGCTGTACACGGTGCCGTTGCGCGCGGCCATGGGCGGCAGCTTGAGGAATTCGCAGCGCTCGCGGGTCAGCGTCAGGCAGATCAGGCCACGGCCGAAGCGGGCCATGAAGTTGATGGCCTCCGCCGTGACATGGTCGGATGCCAGAACCAGATCGCCTTCGTTCTCACGGTCTTCTTCGTCAACGAGAACGACCATGCGGCCGGCACGCATTTCCGCCACGATTTCTTCGACGGGCGAGATGGGCACAGGTTGGAGGGAGCTGTTCATGGAATGCCTTCTTGGACGTGAACTGGATGCGATGCACTGCAGTCGGCGGCTGGCGCATGACACGCACCAGTGAGGCATTGCCGACGCCGCCATGGGCGCAGGCAGGACTTCCAAAGAACGTGTGAGGCGGGAGGCCGCCTGGGCGGAGCCGCTTTCTGCAGGACAAGGCCTTGCGGAAAGCGCTCATTCTATTGCAGAGCGGGCTTTGAGCGCGCAAGCCGACCCTGAAACCATGATGCAGTGCAAGAACCGGATGCAGTTCCAATGCACGGCATCCGGCAAGAGCCGCCCCGCCGCATGGCCCGCCCCTGCAATGATGCCGTCCCCCTTGGGGGGAAGCGGCAAGGCTGCTCAGGGGGCTTACAAATACTCATGATCCTTGAGCACCACATCGCTGTCGGGATAGGCACAGCAGGGCAGCACATAGCCTTCGGCCTGCTCTTCGGTAGTCACACCCGGCCACTCGATGTCGTAGTGCACGCTGCCCGACACCAGTTGCCCCATGCAGGTGCGGCAGGTGCCGTTGCGGCAGGAGCTGGGCCAGTTCACGCCGCCGCTCTCCAGCGAGTCCAGCAGGGACTGGTCGGCCCAGGCGTCGACCTGCTGGCCGCTGGGCTCGCACTTGGCGATGAAGAAGGGAGGGGCAAAAGCAGAGTCGTTGGACATGAGGCGCTGTGGTGATTCTTTGCAAAACCCGTTGTTTTAGCCGGTTTGCCAAGGCCGTGGGCCCGGTGCGGATTGCCTGTTTTTTCAGCGCTGAAAAATGAACCCTTTGAAATCAATGACTTGCCTGACTTATTCATGGGGCGAGTGCAGTTGTTCACAAGGATGTCCAGCGTAGGACGGGATAAGTGGCTGGTTGTCGGATAGGGTCTGATCAAAAAACAGGCAATTTGAAAAATTCCATATAAATCAAGTGCTTGAGCCATTGTTGCAAAAGCTATTCAGGCTTGTCCACAGGCTTGTTGAGAAAAAACTGGGGAAAAGCCCGTCGCTTGTGGATGACTGATTTTTGCTATTGAAAGAAGAGCTTGTAGCGAATACAAATATTGAAATTTGAATAGTTTTAATATTGAAACCAAGTGATTTTTTGCGGTAAATGCTCCCGAATTGATAGCATTCTCCAGACTTACCCGCAGGCAGTCGCAAACGCTACGCTGCGCTGCAGCATGGGCGCTTAAAGTGGCTGCATCAATGCACAAGCAAGGAGCAGCACATCATGGCAATGGATTTTCAAGGTCGTGTGGCCATCGTGACGGGAGCGGGCGGCGGTCTGGGGCGTCTGCATGCGCTGGCCCTGGCCAGGCGCGGTGCCAAGGTGGTGGTCAACGATCTGGGCGGCGCGGTGGACGGCTCGGGCGGTTCGGCCACGGCGGCGCAGCAGGTAGTGGATGAAATCCGCGCGGCGGGCGGCGAGGCGATTGCCAACGCGGCCTCCGTGACCGACTTCGACGCCGTGCAGGCCATGGTCAAGCAGGCCATCACGGCCTGGGGGCGCGTGGACATTCTGGTCAATAACGCCGGCATTCTGCGCGACAAGAGCTTTGCCAAGATGGATATGGCGGACTTCCGCCTGGTCGTCGACGTGCACCTGATGGGCGCGGCCAATTGCTGCAAGGCGGTCTGGCCCTATATGCAGGAGCAGAACTATGGCCGCATCGTGATGACGACCTCGTCCACGGGCCTCTACGGCAATTTCGGCCAGGCGAACTATGGCGCGGCCAAGCTGGCCCAGGTGGGCCTGATGCAGACGCTGGCCATCGAAGGGGCCAAACACAATATCCGGGTCAACGCGCTGGCCCCCACGGCGGCCACACGCATGACGGCGGGTCTGCTGCCCGAGCCGGTGCTGGAAGCCTTGAAGCCGGAGGCCGTGGTGCCTGCCATGCTGGTGCTGGCGCACGAGAGCGCGCCCACGCGCACCATTGTCTGCGCCGGCGCAGGCGGTTTCGAGGCCGCTCATATCACCATGACCGAAGGCGTTTATCTGGGCATGGGTGAGACCGTTCCCGAAGAGTTGGCCGCGCGTCTGGCTGAAGTCACGGCCAGCGAAGGCCAGCAGGTGCCGGCCAGTGGCGCCGTCCAGGGACAGGTGGAAGTGGGCAAGGCCATGAAAGCGCATGGACATTGATCAAGGCCAAGGTCGCTGAATTTTCTGCCCTGCGAGAGCGGCAAGAGCGGCAGGCGATTGCGATTAGCACAGCTGAAAAAAGCCCTCTCGCGAGGGCTTTTTCTGTTTTGGAGTGAGCATGTGCTCATGTTTGGGTTGCTGTTAACCTGACAAATTTCTGGCAGAGGCCCTGGCTCTTGGCGGCTCAACAGGCCGAAAAACGTGGTTAAGCGGCCAGCCGCCATCGCGTTGCGTCTTGTTTCTCTATCATTCGCCGTCTGGGCGCGATTGGGCAGACGAAGTTTGTCGTCAGCGTCTTCACTAAGAAGGTAAGAACAATGAAGACATCGCAGGCCGCCGTGAACATGCCCACCGCCGAAAGGCTGCTGGGCATTCGTCGCGGCATCGAGAAAGAGGGACTGCGGGCATTGGCCACGGGCTCGCTGGCCCTGACGCCGCACCCGGCGGAACTGGGCTCGGCTCTCACGCACCCGCACATCACCACCGATTACAGCGAGTCCCAGCTGGAACTCATCACCGGCGCGCGCCTGGGTGTCGAGGAATGCCTGGACGAGCTGACCGAAGTCCATCAGTTCGTGCTGCGCAACCTCAGCGAAAGCGGCGAGCTGATGTGGAATTCCAGCATGCCCTGTCGCCTGCCCACCGATGAGACGATTCCGCTGGGCCGCTATGGCAGCTCGCACTCGGGCCGTTCCAAGAGTGTGTACCGCATGGGTCTGGGCCACCGCTATGGCCGCCGCATGCAGACCATCTCGGGGATTCATTACAACTGGTCGCTGCCCGGAGTGAGCAGCGACCAGTACTTTGCGCTGATCCGCAACTTTCGCCGCAACGCCTTTGTACTGCTGTATCTGTATGGCGCCTCTCCCGCGCTGTGTCCCTGCTTTGTGGAGGGGCGCGAGCATCGCCTGCAGCCGCTGGGCGACGGCAGGCATGCGCTGTACCTGCCCTATGCCACATCGCTGCGCATGGGGCGCCTGGGCTATCAGAGCGACGCGCAGTCCAGCATCAATGTCAGCTACAACGGACTCGACGGCTATGCGGACTCGCTGCACGAGGCGCTGACCCGTCCCTATCCGGCCTACGAGCAACTGGGCGTGCGCAACCCCGGTGGCGACTACAACCAGCTGGGCACGGGCCTGCTGCAGATCGAGAACGAGTTCTACGGCACCATCCGCCCCAAGCGGACCGTCAAGAGCGGCGAGCGCCCGCTGCACGCGCTGCGCGAGCGCGGTGTGGAATATGTGGAAGTGCGGCTCATGGATATCGATCCCTATGAAACCGTTGGCATTGCGCCGGCCACCATGCGCATGATCGACGTCTTCCTGCTGCACTGCCTGCACAGCGACAGCCCCGACGACACGCCCCAGGAAATTGCCGACCTCAAGCACAACCAGCATCTGGCTGCGGAACAGGGCCGCGAGCCGGGCCTGAAGCTGGTGCGCAACGGCCAGCAGGTGCTGCTGACCGACTGGGCACAGGAAGTGCTCGAGCAATGCCGTCCCTATGCCCAGGCGCTGGATGCTGCTCATGGCACAAGCGACTACAGCGCTGCGCTGGATCAGGCCCTGGCCCACGTGCAGGACGCGCAGTCCACGCCCTCGGCCCATGTGCTCAAGGAGCTCACCAGCGCCTATGACAATCGTTTCATAGACTTCATGACCACGCAGTCCGCCAAGGCGCGCGATGCCTTGCTGGCCATGCCCTGGACGGCCGAGCAGCAGGCGCGCTACGAGCGGATGAGCCAGGAGTCGGTGACCGCGCAGCAAGCCATCGAGGCTGCCGACACCATGACGTTCGAAGAGTGGCGCCAGCGCTATATGGATCCAGCCAGCCTGCTGTAATTCTTGGAATTTGATAGCTGGGAGCGCTTGCAATCTCTGGGTTGCAGGCGCTTTTTTATTGCATTCGGTGCTGCGGCTGTCACGTCACTGTCATCTGTGTTTCATATCGTAACGATCAGCGGAGCACTGCGCTCCGCGCTTGATCGGCGGTGTGCTCATGTTGTTGAAGAAATTCCAGAACCTTTCGGTGGCTCGCAAGATGTGGGCCTTGTTCCTGGGGCTGTTGCTGTGCAATGTGCTGGTGGCAGGCGGCCTGTTCAGCTATCTGCAGAATGTGGAGCAGCGGGTCAGCGCCGCTGTTCAGGCCACGGACAAGCGCATCAATCTTGCGCTGCGCTGGCAGGCGCTGACGCTGCAGAGCGTGGAGGCTGCGCTGGCCAGCGTGCTCTCTTCGGAAGAGCATCTGATTGCTCAGCTCTCGCAGAAAGCTCGCGGGCTGATGCAACAGGCCGGTGGTCTGCAGCAACAGGTGCAGGCCGATGCTCAGAGCGAAGTCGATCGAAGCGGCCTGGCCAGGGTGGAGCAGGAACGCAAGGCAGTGCTCGATATCTACGAGCAGGCCTATCAGGCGCGTGATCTGGGCAAGGCCTGGGAGGCGCAGAAGCTGGTGGACGAACAACTGATTCCCGCCTCCAGGCGCTATGTTCAGGCGCAGGATGCCTTTATCGAGGCTCAGCAGCAGCAGCGTCTGGACGCCGAGCAGCATGGGCGCGAGCAAACCGCCATCGCCAAGCGCATGGCCATGGGTGTGGGCCTGTTCATGGGCCTGGTGGGGGCGTTGCTGTCGTTGACGACGATTCGCTCCATCACCACGCCCTTGAGCGAGGCGGTGCAGCTGGCGCAGACCATTGCGGCGGGCGATCTCAGCTATGCACCGCCGGCGGCGGAGCGCGGCGACGAGCTGGGTCGGCTCATGCAGTCGCTGGCGCTGATGACTAGGCAGTTGCGCGGCCTGGTAGGCGAGGTTCAGGGTGGTGTGGAGGCAGTGGCTGCCGCATCCAGCCAGATGGCGCAGGACAACAGCGATCTCTCCGATCGCACGGCCCATGCTGCAGAGCAACTCAAGGCCACGGTCAGCAGCATAGAAAACATGGTCACCCTGGTCACCCATTCGGCCGACAGTGCGCGCCATGCCGACCAGAGCGCGCGCAGCGCCGCCGAGGCGGCGGCCAGCGGAGGCAGCGTGGTGCAGGAGGTGGTTCGCAATATGGAGCACATGGCGCAAAGCAGCCAGCAGGTGGCTGCCATTGTGGGGGTGATTGACGGCATTGCCTTCCAGACCAATATCCTGGCGCTGAATGCCGCCGTGGAAGCGGCGCGGGCAGGCACTCAGGGCCGTGGCTTTGCCGTGGTGGCGGCCGAGGTACGCGAGCTGGCCCAGCGCAGTGCCGAAGCGGCCAAGCAGATCCGCCAGCTCATGGAGCACTCCACCAAACAGATGAAGTCGGGACAGACATTGGCGCTGCAGGCCGGCCAGCGCATGGAACATATCGTGCGCGATGTGCGCACGGTCAGCGGTCTGATCGCCTCGATCACCGAGGCTGCCCAGGCCCAGAACCAGGGTATCGCCCAGATCAGCGAGGCGGTGCAGGCACTGGACCATATGACCAGCCAGAACGCGGGTCTGGTGGCCGAATCCAGTGCAGCAGCGCGCGAGCTATTCCATCAGGCGCAAAGGCTGGAGGCAGGGGCGGGGCGCTTCCGTATCGACTATCAAGCGCTGGATAACGAGATCGCCGATATCGAGGTGGATATCATGGGAAGAGAAGTCCATGTGCCTCGCCTGGCTGCGCTGGAAGCCGAAATGGCCTGAGTCCCGAGTAGCGGGTTTCGGGTCTCGGTCAGGCCTCGGTCATGGCTTGGGCCGCATCCTCCAGCCAGAAAGTCAGCGCGCCGTAATAACCTTCCCAGACGCAGCCGTTGCAGCCGCGCCCGCAGCAACTCGCGGGCTCGGGCGGCGGCTGGCGCAGCGTCACCGCCGCTGCTGCGGCGCGCTGCTGCCATAGCGCAATCTGGCTGCGCGCCTGTGTCAGCGGCTGCAGCAGGGCTGTGTCGCTCATTTCTTGAAGCGAACCCAGAGAAACTGGGCGATGAAGGCCAGACCCAGCACCAGAGCAAACCAGCCCACGATATGGGACTGGGCAAACAGCTGGGCAATACCGCTTTCAGGCTTGAACACAGGGGCCAGCAAGATGATGATGCCGATCAGTGCAATCGTCAGGCCCTTGATCAGAATTTCGTTGCGGGCTTTGGACTTTTGGGGGGCGGAGGGCAAGGGCATAAGCGAGCTGGCAGGTCAGAAAAGCAGAGGGAGATTATCCTTGCGCGCCTGAATTCACTGACATAAAAGGGTGTTTGCGCCCATTGCGTGCTCGCACCCTGCAAAAAAGAAAGATCTCCGCTTATGGCCATCCAATGGTTTCCCGGTCACATGCATCTGACGCGTCAGGCCATCACGGAGCGCGTCAAGGAAATCGATGTGGTCATCGAGGTTCTGGATGCGCGCTTGCCCGGCTCCAGCGCCAACCCCTTGCTGCAGGAGATGACAGGCCACAAGCCGCGCCTGAAGATACTCAACAAGCAGGATATGGCCGATCCGGTCCAGACCAGGGCCTGGATGGACTGGTACAACGCCCAGAGCGAGACGCGCGCCATTGCGCTGGACGCCTCGGAACCTGCTCCCACCAAGCGTCTGATCGAGCAGTGCAAGCTGCTGGCGCCCTCGCGTGGTGGTCTGGCCAAGCCCATGCGCGTGCTGATCTGCGGCGTGCCCAATGTGGGCAAGTCCACGCTGATCAACTCCATGAGCGGCAAGACCCAGGCCAAGACCGGTAACGAGGCCGGTGTGACCAAGCTGGAGCAGCGCATCGTGCTGGCCGACGACTTCTACCTCTGGGACACGCCCGGCATGCTGTGGCCGCGCATCATCGTGGAGAAAAGCGGCTACAACCTGGCGGCCAGCGGCGCCGTGGGACGCAATGCCTACGACGAAGACCTGGTGGCGCTGGAGCTGCTTTTGTATCTGCAAAAGCACTATGCCTCCATGCTGGAGGCGCGCTACAAGCTAGGCATTTCGGCCGATGAAATTGCGGCGTTGCACGACGACGAGTTGCTGACAATGATCGGCAAAAAGCGTGGCGCCGTGATGAGCGGCGGCCGCGTGAACCTGCAAAAGGCGGCCGAGCTGGTGCTGACCGACTTCCGTGATGTGAGCATTGGCCGCATCACGCTGGAGACTCCGGCCGAATTCGAGGTCTGGCTTGCCGAGGGCCAGCAAAAAGATGCGGAGCGCCAGGCCAGGAAAGATGCGCAGACCAAGGCACGCCGAAGCGCGCGGCGGCAGCAGCAGCGTTAGGCTGCAGGCGACAAGCCCGATGCGGCCAGGGCTTGCATGCACTCAAGCCGGGCAGGCCGCGCGTCTGGGCTTTCAAGACCTGGCTCGCCGGACGATTGAACTAATTGGCAACTGCCCCTAGCATTCATCATTCAGTCTGAATGCCAAAGGGCTTGCATGCAGCGTCACTTCGTTGAGGCCAGATACCGGTTGCCCATGCGCCGCATGGTGTGGCTGGGCTGTCTCTGGATGTGGGTCCTGGGCGCTGCAATGAGTCTGGTCTGGTTGCTGATGCCGGCGATGGACGACATGGATCTGGCGCTGTCCGGCGGCGTCATGCTGCTGTCGCTGTTGTGCATGGGCCTGGCCAAGGCCAGGCAGTGGGTCTGGGCCGTGTCCTGCTTTGTCTGGGGCAACTGGCTGTTGAGCTTGCTCTGGGTTTGGCACATGGGAGGGCTTTATGGGCCGGCCGTGATGGCATTTCCTGCCTGGCTGGCTGTTGCGCTCTGGGTGCAGGGCACGCGTGCCGCCCTGACGATGCTGGGGCTGTCCTCCATCGTCGTTGCCGCTCTATGGTGGCTGGCGCCACATATCGGCACGCCATTTGCAGCTCTATCGGCAGCCGAGCATCTGCTGGCGATGGTTCATTTGCTGGGCATGATGATGCTGGTGCTCATCATTTGCTTGCAGGCAAGAGCCAGCCTGGGGCGGCGCGTGCAGAAAAGCCAGGAGATGCTGGCCGCACTGGAGGCCAGCCAGAACGAGCTGCGCAAGTTCTATCGGGCGGTCGAGCAGAACCCCGAGAGTATCGTCATCACCGATCCCGAGCTGAAGGTCATCTATGTCAACGAGGCCTTTCTGCTGCGCTCGGGCTATGCGCGCGAGCAGGTGATCGGCCAGTCTACCGAGCTGGTATCCACCATGGGCATGGACCGCAGTCACCGCCAGCGCGCGCTCAAGCAACTGGCCAAGGGCACGCTATGGCGTGGCGAGATGACCAATCGCACGAGCAAGGGTGAGGCCTTGCGGGAGTCGGTGCTGGTGACGCCGATTCGCACGCCTCAGGGAGAGGTCGTCAATTATGTGGAGCTCAAGCGCGATCTCTCCGAGCGCGTTCTGGCCGAGCGCCGTATCCACGACCTGGTCTACCTGGACTCGCTCACAGGGCTGCCCAACCGCCATTCGCTGACCTTGCATCTGCGCGAGCTGGCCCTGGTTCGGCAGGATGCCAGCCATGGCTTGCTGCTGCTGGATGTAGATCGCTTTTCCGTCTTCAACGATGTGCATGGCATGCAGCACAGCGACGAGCTGGTGCAGGCCATGGGGGCCAGGCTGGTCGAGGTTCTGCCTGACGATGCCTGGATTGCGCGTGTTGCGGCTGCGGAGTTTGCTATTGTTTTTGATGGCCTGCACAAGCAGGCCGAAGGTGTGGAGGAGCAACTGCTGCTGTATGCGCAGACCTTGAAGAAGGCCTTGCAAAAGCCGTTTTCTCTCAACAGCTGGGTGGAAACCGAGTTTGTCAGCTGCTGCATTGGCGGTGCCGTGCTGGAGCCGGCCATCAAAGGCGGCAACAGCCATGACGTGCTGCGCTTTGCCAGCGTGGCCTTGCATGAGGCCAAGCTGGGCGGTCCGGGCAGCGTGGTGCTGTTCGAGCCGCGCATGGCCCAGGATGTATATCGGCGCGTGCGCATTGCCCGGGATTTGTACCACGGCATCTCCGACGGGGAGTTGCGTCTGTATCTGCAGAGCCAGACCGATGCGCGCGGTCGCTGCGTGGGTGCCGAGGCGCTGGTACGCTGGCAGCATCCCGAATGGGGGCTGGTAAGCCCGGGAGAGTTCATTCCGGTGGCCGAAGAGTCCGAGCTCATCGTGCGTCTGGGCGACTGGGTGCTGCGTCAGGCTTGCATGCTGCTGGCCAGGCCGGTCATGGCAGAGCGTGGACTGCGTCTGTCGGTCAACGTCAGCGCTCAGCAATTTGCGCATGACGACTTCATGGCGACGCTGGACAAGGTCTTGAGGGAAACCGGTGCCAATGCGCGCCAGCTGACACTGGAGATCACCGAAGGCACCTTGCTGCGGGATCTGGATCAGGCACGTCGGCGCATGCTGGCACTGCGTGGCCTGGGCATAGAGATTTCTCTCGATGACTTCGGGACCGGCTATTCCAGTATGTACAGCCTGCAGCACCTGCCGATTCAGGAGCTCAAGATCGACAGAAGCTTTGTCAGCGGCAGCCATCGCTCCGAAAAAGATGCAGCTCTGGTGGAGGCGATGTTGCTGGTGGCGCGCCGCTTGCAACTGCGCGTGGTGGCCGAAGGTGTGGAACTGTCCGAGCAGGCGCTGCAGTTGACGCAGTGGAACCCGGACATCGTGCTTCAGGGCATGCTGCTCGGCATGCCCATGCC
Source organism: Comamonas sp. HJ-2 (assembly GCF_053615495.1). Taxonomy (NCBI): domain Bacteria; kingdom Pseudomonadati; phylum Pseudomonadota; class Betaproteobacteria; order Burkholderiales; family Comamonadaceae; genus Comamonas; species Comamonas sp. HJ-2. The sequence continues at coordinate 43,902 of NZ_JBSIFD010000006.1, forward strand.
GCAGCAGCGTTGGCTGGTCGAGGTGTTGGGCGAGCCCGATGCCGCTGCCAAGATATAAAAAAGCCCACAACCATTGCTGGTTGAGGGCTATCAGCTATGAATAGCGTAGTTCTTGGCTGTCGTCAGGCGGCCGGCTGCTCAAAATAGCGACGTGCCAGCAGATCCCAGAATCTGGAGCCGCGACCGATGTTGTCATCGTTGAAGTCGTAGGCCGGATTGTGCAGGCTCACGCCGGGCTGGTCGCCCTTGGCATTGCCAATCCAGCCATAGGCGCCGGGGACGGCCTCCAGCATGAAGCCGAAGTCTTCGGAGGTCATGGCGGGCAGCACATCGTCAAAGGCGTTGTCGTCACCGACCACTTCACGCATCACGGCGGCCATGAACTTGGCTTCGCGGGCGTGGTTGGTGGTGTTGGGGTAGGCGCCGGGGCGCAGCGTGAACTCGGCCGTGCACAGATGGGCGGCTGCCACGTGGCTGCTGATGCGTTTGAGGCCTTCGACAAACATCTCGCGCGTTTCCTTCTTCAGGGTGCGCACGGTGCCGGCGATGATGGCGTCATCGGGAATGATGTTCTCCACGGTGCCGCTGGTGATCTTGCCGACGGTGAGCACGGCCGAGTCCAGCGGATCGGTGCTGCGCGAGACCAGGGTCTGCAACTGGCTGACGATGGCGCAGGCCACGGGAATCGGGTCCAGCGTGGTGTGGGGCATGGCCGCATGGCCACCCTTGCCGTGGACCCTGATCTGAAAGCGCAGGGTGGAGGCCATGATGGGGCCAACGCGCACGGCCATCTGGCCGGCCGGCAGCGATGGCCAGTTGTGCAGCGCAAACACGGCTTCGCAGGGGAATTTCTCGAACAGGCCGTCATCCATCATGGCCTTGGCGCCAGCGCCTCCTTCTTCGGCTGGCTGGAAGATCAGGTGCACCGTGCCGTCAAAGTCGGGTTGCTGAGCCAGGGTGGTGGCAGCGCCCAGCAGCATGGTGGTGTGGCCGTCGTGGCCGCAGGCATGCATGCGGCCCTTGTTCTGGCTGATGTGCCCGAAGGTGTTGATTTCCGTGACGGGCAGGGCATCCATGTCGGCGCGGATGCCGATGCTGCGGCCGGGGTTGTCCTTGCTGCGGCCCTTGCCGTAGATGCTGGCGACGATGCCAGTCTGGCCCAGGCCACGATGCACGGTCAGGCCCAGGGCCGTGAGGTATGCGGCGACCTTGTCGCCGGTGCGGTGCTCTTCGTATTTGAGCTCAGGATTGGCGTGCAGGTCGCGGCGAAAACTGAGCAGCGTACCGAGGTGAGGAGTGATATCGGGTGTAGATCGCATACAGGGGCCGCGGAGCACCCAGCGCTGTAACTGTCGTGGCAGGCAAGCGTTGCGGGCCTGCCGGTGACCGCAGCATTTCAATAGCAAGACCCCCATCATAGGCGTATGCGAAGAGTGGGGGCTTAGGTAGATACCGAAATCAGGGATTTCAGCGCTTGTGCTAACCGAGGAAAAAGCAAGCGGTGACTTACCAGGCGTGAAGCCTCTTGTGGGTAGCCGGATGAGCCCTGCCGGTCGTGTCTGGCAGGGCGAAGCACCCGACGAAGCAGTCAGCCGTGAACCCGCAATGTCCGTGCGTCGCCTCGTTCCGGCGCAAACGGCGAAAATGCCCGGTTATGACCGCACAGAACGCCAAAATTTCCCTGTTCCAGCAGTTGCTGGTACGCCCCGATCGCAACGATCCCAAGCCCCTCATCCTCTACCATGGCCGTCGCTGCCCCGACGGCTTTGGCGCGGCGCTGGCGGCCTGGCTGTTCTATGAAGGCCAGGCCGAGTTTCGCGGTCTGGATCACGGCGAGATTCAGACGGCCGACGACCTGGGCGATCTGGCCGGTCGCGCCGTCTATGTGCTGGACTTTGCCTTCGAGCCCACGTTGATGGCCGAGATCGAGTCGCGCGTGGCCAAGCTCGTGGTGCTGGATCATCACAAGAGTGCGGCCGAGAAACTCAGCGGCTACCAATGCCAATGCGGCGTGGTGCATTTCGATATGAGCAAGTCCGGCGCGCGTCTGGCCTGGGAGTTTTTCCAGGCCGACAAGCCAGTGCCTGGTCTGATTCGCTACATCGAGGACCGCGATATCTGGAAATGGGAATTCCCCGAAAGTGCGGCGTTTCTCGCGGCTCTGGACATGGAGCCCGTGCGCAGCTTTGAGCGCTGGGCCGAGATTGCGGCCTTCACGCCCGAGCAGGAAACCGTCTACATGGCCCGTGGCGGCGCCATGGACGAGAAATTCCAGAAGCTTTGTGCCGATATTGCCGACGGCGCCCAGGTGCTGGTCTTCAACGGCAGGCAGGGCCTTATGGTCAACTGCCCGGGCATGTTCCACAGCCAGGTGGGCGATTTGCTGGCGCGCCAGAGCGGCAGCTTTGCCCTGATGTGGCATGCCAATCACAAGGGCACCAAGGTGGGCCTGCGCTCGCGCTCGGAGTTCAACTGCATTCCTCTGGCGGAAAGCTTTGGCGGCGGCGGCCATGCCCAGGCCTGTGGCTTCAAGATGGGCAACGAGCGTCTGGTGGAGTTGCTGCAGGGTGAGCTCAAGGCCGAACCCGAAGCACAATACGAGTTTGCGGCTGCACCGGGCCTGCAGTTCGATGAAGAGGGCAAGTGGATTCGCGCAACGCCCAAGTCTGCGTAGTTGCAGAAAATCATAGCTGCCAACGCTTGAAATACAAGCGCTGACAGCTGTTTCTTATGCTATGGATTGCCAGCCCGGCAGCGCCAGCAGCTTTTGCCAGTCCCTCGCTTCCTGCAGCTGAGTCAGGCTGGACCAGTCGGCCTCGAAGCGCATGAGCTGCCCGCTCACGGGGTGGGCAATCTCCAGTGCCCTGGCATGCAGCCATAGCCGCTGTTGACCCAGGCGTTCGGCCCACCAGCGATTCAGCGGCCCCTTGCCATGGGTGGCGTCGCCGATGATGGGGTGGGCCACATGCTTGAGATGGCGGCGTATCTGGTGTCTGCGGCCCGTGGTCGGCAGGGCTTCGACCAGGCTGATGCGGGTTTCGGGATGTCGGCCGTCATAGCTTTCGGGCCAGGACAGGCGCGCCAGACAGCGCAAGTGCGTGTGCGCGTCCTGCACCGGTGCATCCTCGGGTGCATCGTCGGGCTTGAGGGGATGATCGACTTCCAACGTTTCGGGCAGCCAGCCGCGCACCAGGGCCCGATATTCCTTGCGGGTTTCATGGGCTGCAAAGCTGGCAGCCAGAGCCTGGGCCGCTTGCTTGTGCAGTGCCATGAGCAGCACGCCGCAAGTTCCCTTGTCCAGCCGGTGCACGGGCCAGACATGGTGGCCCAGTTGGTCGCGCAGCGTCTGCATGACAAAGCGGGTCTCGTGAGCATCCAGGCCCGTGCGATGCACCAGCCAGCCGGCGGGTTTGTAGACCACGACCATATGCTCGTCCTGCCAGAGTATGTGCAAAGGCGGATTGGCAGAGCCGTCGGGCAGGGCGGTATCGGGCATGTGGAAGGCAGACAGAAGAGGGCGAGCCGCACTCTAGCGCACAGTGCAAAGCTTTGCTGACCAGGGTCTGCCTGCCGACAGGCCGCTTCGTGGCCGAGAATCGGTGCGGGCCGCTCGACATCGGCTCATTTTTTTGAAGTAGCTGCCAGCGCTTGACGGATCAATGCTGGCCGCCATTTGGAGGCTTGATCTTGTGTCTGTGATGTTCAAGGGGGTGGTGGTTTCGGTCCTGGCGTCCGTGCTGTTCGCCTCGCTGTATTACCTCTCGCCTTTTCTTGCCCCGCTCGATGGCGAGCAGATCTTTGGCTGGCGCGTGCTGGTGACGTTGCCCTTTACCACTGCCCTGCTGTTCGCTCTCAAGGAGGTGGCGGCGGTACGCGACTTGCTGGCGAGAGCTCTGGCCCAGCCCCGGTTTGGAATGCTGCTGGTGCTGAGCTCGGCGCTGCTGGGCGTGCAGCTATGGATTTTCATGTGGGCACCCATGAACGGGCGTGCGTTGCCAGTGTCGCTGGGCTATTTTCTGCTGCCGCTGGTGATGGTCGTGGCCGGGCGTGTGCTGTTTGCCGAGCGTCTGACGCTGGGCCAGAGCCTGGCTGCGCTCCTGGCGGCTGCGGGCGTGGCACATGAGTTCTGGCAGGCCGGCGGCATGTCCTGGGAGACCTGGGTGGTGGCGCTGGGCTACACGGTGTATTTCTCGCTGCGCCGCTGGCTGCAGACCGATACCCTGGCCGGTCACTGGATAGACATGGCGCTGCTGGTTCCGGTGGCCATTGCCTTCACGCTGCGCACGCCCGACAGTTGGCCGCTGGTCGCGGGTCATCCGACGTTATGGGGCCTGCTGCCCTTGCTGGGCATCGTCAGCGCCGTGGCGCTGGCGCTGTACATGATTGCCAGTCGCTGGCTGCCGCTGGGTCTGTTCGGTCTGCTGTCCTACGTGGAGCCGGCCCTGCTGGTCGTTGTGGCCTGGCTGCTGGGCGAGAGCATGGAGCCGCAGCAGCAACTGAGCTATGCGCTGATCTTCGCCGCCGTGGGCCTGCTGATCGGCGATGGCTTGCGGCATTCATGGCGTGGGCGTTCACACACATCGGACTGAGATTGCAGCAGTTCCAGCCCCAAGTTGGTGCATCACAGGGCAATAATGGAAGTTTTGTTTTGTTTGAAGGAATAGCTCGTCATGGCATCGACCCCATCCCCTATCCGCGTTGCTATCGTCGGTTACGGCAATCTGGGCCGCGGCGTGGAAGCTGCTGTCGCCAAGAACCCCGATATGCAGCTCAAGGGGATTTACACCCGTCGCGACCCTTCCCAGCTCCAGCCCCTGAATGCAGGTACGCCTGTGCATTCCATGGATGTTTTGCTGTCGCACAAAGGTCAGGTCGATGTGCTGATTCTCTGCGGCGGCTCCAAGGACGATTTGCCCAGGCAGGCGCCCGAGCTGGCGGCCCATTTCAATCTGGTCGACAGCTTTGACACCCATGCCCGCATCCCCGAACACTTTGCCAATGTGGACAAGGCCGCTCAGGGGGGGCAGTGCACGGCCCTGATCTCGGCCGGCTGGGACCCCGGCATGTTCTCCATCAACCGCGTGCTGGGTGAAGCCCTGCTGCCTGACGGCGCTACCTACACCTTCTGGGGCAAGGGCCTGAGCCAGGGCCATTCCGACGCCATCCGCCGCGTGGAAGGTGTGGCCGGCGGCGTGCAGTACACCATTCCTGTGGAAGAGGCCGTCAACAAGGTGCGTTCCGGCGTGCGCCCCGAGCTGTCCACCCGCGAGAAGCACCAGCGTGAATGCCATGTGGTGCTCAAGGATGGCGCCGACGCCGAAGCCGTGCGCAAGACCATTGTGGAAATGCCTCACTACTTCGACCAGTACGACACCACGGTCCACTTCATCAGTGCCGAAGAGCTGGCTCGCGATCACTCTTCCATGCCCCATGGCGGCTTTGTGATCCGCAGCGGCAACACCAGTGCCGAAAACAAGCAGGTCATCGAATACCGCCTGCAACTGGACAGCAACCCCGAGTTCACCTCCAGTGTGCTTGTGGCCTATGCCCGCGCCGTGCATCGCCTGGCCCAGGCTGGCCAACATGGCTGCAAGACCGTATTTGACGTGGCCCCTGGCCTGCTGTCGCCCAAGAGCGCCGCACAACTGCGTGCCGAGCTGCTGTAAATCAGCCGCCGCGATCAGCAAAAAGCCTCGCAGGGTCTGCGAGGCTTTTTTTGTGTCGAAACGGGTTGCAGCGCCAATTGCCCGATGGTTGGCAGCTATTGATTTTCAAGTGCTTGCTGGGGCTCGAGGCCGCTTACGCGCGCCGCATCTTCGAGCCTGTCCACATCGCGCAGCGGCTTGAACAGTGTCATCCAGCCACCCACCACGCCCAGCGTGCACAGGCTGCCCAGAATGGCGGCGGGAACTGCGCCAAACCAGGACGCGCTGCTGCCTGCGCGGAACTCGCCCAGCTCGTTGGAGGAGCCGATGAACAGCATGTTCACCGCATTCACGCGGCCGCGCATATGGTCGGGCGTGGAAAACTGCACCAATGCGCCGCGAATATAGACGCTGACCATATCGGCCGCACCGGCCACGGCCAGTGCCAGCATGGACAGTACAAACCAGTGCGAGAGCGCAAACACCAGATTGGCCAGTCCGAACACTGCTACGGCGGCAAACATCACCTTGCCCACGCGGCGGTTGATGGGGCGCGATGCCAGCCACAGGCCCATGCAGACCTCGCCTGCGGCCATGGAGGAGCGCAGCAGGCCCAGGCCTTGCGGACCTACCTGAAGCACCTCGTGCGCATAGACGGGCAGCAGGGCCACAACGCCGCCCAGCAGCACAGCAAACAGATCGAGCGAGATGGTGCCAAGGATGATGGGGCGGGTGCGCATGAAATGCAGGCCTTCGGCAAAGCGTTGCCACATGGTGGTTTGAACGTCAGTGACGATCCTGGGGCTGGCAAAGTGCACGGGGACCTGGCTCAGCAGGCCTGCGCCCAGAAGCAGAGCGACGCCGCAGACTGCATAGGTCAGCACGCCGCCGCCGAGCGCGTACAGCAGGCCGCCCAGCACGGGAGCGGCAATCGCCGAGATACGCATCAGCATGCTGTTGGTGGCCAGTGCCTGGGCCAGTTGCTCGCGGGCAACGATCTGCGGCAACAGGCTTTGCAGCGCCGGACCGCTGAAGGCGCGACTGCAGCCAAACAGCACCAGCACTGCATAAATCCAGTGCACATTGTGAGCACCGCTCTCGGCCAGCAGCCAGAGCAGGCCCGAGCAGACCGCGGCTACCAGCCAGCTGATGCCAAGCAGGCGCTTGCGGCTCATGCGGTCGCTGAGATCGCCAGCGGGAATCAGCAGACCCGCCATGGGCAGGAACTGCGCCAGCCCGACATAGGCCAGAGACAGAGGCTCGCGCGTGATGTCGTATACCTGCCAGGCCACCACCACGGCCTGCATCTGCTGGGCAAACATGGCAAGCATGCGTGCCAGCACGAAATTGACAAAAGCGGGATCGCGCAATGGCGGGATGGAGGGGGCCTGAGGCGCTGTAGAGGTGACGGGGGTGGACAAGGTGAGATCCGTGAGTGCGGCTGGGGAGGCGGGAGTGGGCCTGGGCCGACTTCCTGCCTTGGCGACCTGAAATGTCAGAGGGCCGAGTATGCGCGATCGCCTTGTTCTCTGCAGTGCCTGTGGCCGTTATGAGCATTCACTTCTGCTGCGGTTCATATCCGGCAAGCAGGCTGCGGATTGACCTTCATGCCATGCAGGAGAGAAGCCTTGTTTGTCAAAAAATGTTTACCGACGAAGGCATGAGTCACTTTCCCACACGCAAGGAAACGGCGGCGATTCATCATAGCTTCACACAAATGGTTTGGCGTTATGAATAGCGAAGCTTTCTCTCAAGGAGTCACATCATGTCCATGCTTTCGATGCAATACGCAGGAACTCTTCTGGGCCGCGAAGCAGTCATTGAATTCCCGGACAGCCAGGCCCAAGTCCGCTACACCGCCAGCGGTCAGATGCGCTGGCGCGTGGTGGACTCGCAAGGGCATATTTCCGAGGGCTGCGAGAACCTCAGCTATCTGCAACTGAGCGACCACCTGCATTTTTTGAACTGGATCGAGAAAACCGGCTTCACGGTCAGCCAGGTCATAGACTCGGCCAAGGGCACGGTGCAGGCTTTCTGGTCCTACGCTGACAACCAGTGCGAAAGCGGCCATCGTTCCTCCATGTTTGTGGAAGGCCGTTTCCGTCTGCGTTGAATCTGTCGGCTCTTGTCCGGGCATGGAGCCGGGGCAGAAGCCAGTTCAATGATTTGTGTGTGTGTGAGGTCAGTGACTTTCCTCTCTTGCCGACATCCGAAAGGTGTCGGCTTTTTTCTCCGTGAAACATCGCAGGCCCAACCATCCCTGCGTATTTTTTGATCGCAGTGCCCGAAGTCAATGCCTGTGCGGCCTCGCCCTGTTTTTCCGAGGCTTGTCCACAGGCGGCTCCACAGACGCTGGGCATAACCTGCAATCCTGTTTTCCGAACTGCTACGTTCAGAAAACATTTCCTAAGTAGTTATTGCCAAAAGAAAATCGTCCTCTGACACCGAATTCGATCGATGGAGTGTGGTGCGTGAAACATCGGCGTTGAATGTACGCATGAAAATAGAAAAGCCGGCACCTGGGCCGGCTTTTTCAATGCCTGAACGTGGCTTACTTGCGCTTGTCGGCGATGGCCGAGGACACCACCATGTCCAGCACATAGACATAGCTTGAAGCATCGGCGGGAACATTTTGGCGCTTGAAGCGGTTGATGCGCAGCACGTTGCTCACACCGGCTTCGTGCTTGTAGCCTTCAATCTCGCTGTAGAAGTTCTCCCACTGGCCGGTGTAGGTCTTGACGCCGTTGTCGCCGTAGCGGATCTCGCGCACCTGCAGACACTGATGGCGACCTGCGCCTGCACTGCAGGCCTTGCGCTCGGGACCGACCTCGAGAAATATGCGCTCGGGCGCGCTGCCGTATTGGGTCTGGGCGGTGGGCTTGCCGTTGAGCTGCCAGCGCGTGCCATCAATGAACTGCAGCGTCAGGCGAGGCTGTTCAGTAGTGGCGCTGCCGAGCTGCACGTTCCACTGCTTGGCCGTAGGCAGAATGCGCGCAACCTTCTGCTCCAGCATCATCAGCTGGTTGTCATTGCAGGCACGCAGGGTGCTCATGCCGCGCTGCAGATTGATGCGCTGGCCTTCAACGGTGTAAGCCGACGAGATGACGTTGCACAGATTCTTGACGACGACGCGCTGGTCCACGAAGTCCAGCTCGATAGGTGCCTGGCTGGAGCCCAGGAACCAGCTCTGGTCCTCATTGCCCGCCGGCGTGAAGGCCTCTTGCAATTTCCAGTGGTAGGCAGTCAGCGACGCGGCATCGCCTGCGGGGCCTGTAGGGCCGGGCTTGCTTGCACCGCCGCCGCCTGTCGTACCGCAGGCGGCAAGCGTCATGGAAGCAACAAGGGGAAGGCACCAGGTCCAGCGAAATTTCATAGGGTTTCCTTAAGGTCGAATAGAGGAATACGGCAAACCGTGTCAGCAGAAACAGAGTCTCTGTTGACCATATCAGTTCCCTGCGGGTTTTATCTGACCTTAACCCAACGTTGCTGTTGTTTTGCGCTTCGACAACCTCAGAGTGTCAACAAATGCTGCACGCTGACGGGCGGAGAAATCAGATGTGCCGCTCGGGCGTGAAGCCCCTGTAAAGATCGAAAAAATCCGTACGTCTAGACAGCGCTTCGTCAAATTAGTCTTTGCCAAGCTGCTACGCTTCAAAGGTTCGGGCTATGAAGAAACTACGGCCCAGGCATCAAGGAGTTTCTGTGCGCTTAGGTGGTGTTGCTTTGTTTGGGCTGAATTGGGGGCGGCTGGGTTCTGTGGGCATATTGGCAGGCTTGCTGGGGGCATGCTCGGCAACCGCACCTCAGCATATGCCGGTACAGGAGACTTTCGACTCCAGTTCCACGTTTTCCCGCGGCTTTGATGCGACACCGGCACAGACTTGCGAGGCCGCGCGTCGCGCCTTGTTGAGCCAGGGTTATATCGCCACGGCCAGGACGCAGGAGCTGATAGAAGGGCGCAAGAACTTCCAGCCCAATACGGAGACCAATCTGGAAATCAATTTCCGTGTGGTCTGCGTGCCGCAGACCAGCGACGGCCTGGTCAGTCTGGGTTTTGCGACAGCGTTGCAGGATCGCTATTCGCTCAAGAAAAGCGCAACCTCGGCCAGCGTGGGCGTGAGCGCTCTGGGTTCGCTGTCTCTGCCGTTTTCTTCCAGCAACGATTCGCTGGTCAAGGTGGGCAGCGAGACCATTTCCAAACGCAGCTTCTACGACAGTTTTTTCGAACTGGTGGAGAACTATCTGAAGCAGGATCAGGATGCGCCATAGTTTCGAGCAAACCGGTCTGCAGCGCTTGGTAGGTCGGGAGCTTGTGATTCTGATCTGGTAGCAAGAACTAAAAAGCGGCTCGCGGAGCCGCTTTTTAGTCTGAGAGATCCGTTCAGATGAACAGCGCCGGGTCCACCATGGCGCGGTTCAGCATCACGCTCCAGTGCAGGTGGGGACCGGTCACGCGGCCTGTGGCTCCGACCTTGCAAAAGGCATCGCCCGTCTGCAACTGGTCGCCCGGCTTGCAGTCCACCTGGCTCAGGTGGCAGTACATGGTGAGCAGGCCGCCGCCATGGTCCAGCCAGACCGTGCCGCCGTTGAAGAAATAGTCGCCCACATCGATCACCTTGCCGGGCAGCGGTGCACGCACCGGCGTTCCGGTGGGGGCGGCAATGTCCATGCCGCTGTGCGGATTGCGCGACTGGCCGTTGAAGACACGGCGCAGGCCGAAGCTGCTGGAGCGACGGCCCGGCACCGGCACGCGCATGCGCAGGCTGCCGGAAGGCAGCGGCTCGGTGAAGGTGGCCATCACGGTCTTCAGGTGGGCGGCCTCGCGTTCGTAGCGGGCATTGTCTTCGGCAGACAGGTCCACCGTCTTGGGCGAGACCTTGAGGCGCTGTTCCACATACTGTTTGTCGCGCACCGTATAGCTCATGGTGCGCAGACGGCCGTCTGCCTTCACGCCAATGCTTTGCTCACCCGGTGTGGTGGCAAGCGGTATGCCCACGAGTGCGGTCCATTCGATCATGTCGCCCACCACCAGAACCTCGGCCTCCGCTGCCGTGACCAGGGGACGTGCGGAGGCAGGGCCCAGCGACAGGCGTGCGACGCCGCCGGGAACCCTGCTGTCCTGCGGCCAGAGCGCGCTGTCCGAGTTGGCGCTGCGTGCCGCCCAGGCCGGTGCTGCGGCAAACAGCGCTGTTTGCGCCATCCATTGCAGCAGGCGACGGCGTGCGGGAGGGAAAGAGGGGCTGGTAAGTTGTTCGGTCGGCATGGTGCTTATCGGATTGTGCAGGCATTGTGCTGTATTGCTATCGATAGCGGAGCTAAAGGCGATACAGGCATGTGAGCTTTACGCTGGCTATGCCTTGAAGGCCGGCCGCGCGATCAGGGCTGGCGCATGCTCTGGGCCAGATCCAGCTGCCCCAGCTGCTCCAGAGCCTGCACTGCACCGAGCCGGTCGCGCTGCTGCTTGTTCTGGCTCAGCTTGAACTTGGCTTCAAGGCGGTCGACGGTAATTTCCAGGCCCACGATGGCGCCGAGCATGCGTTGCAGGTAGTCGGGCGGAGCGTCGCTCATCTTCCATGGGGCCTCGGCATTGTTGCTGGCCTCGTGGCGGCGGGTGAGCCGGCCCACCACGCCGCGCACGAACTTTTCATCGTCGCGCACGCTGATGCGGCCGTGCGCGTGGACCACACGGTAGTTCCAGGTCGGCACCTGCTCGTGTGTCTCGTGCTTGCTGGGATACCAGTTGGGAGAGATATAGGCCTGCTCGGCACGGAAGATCACCAGCACGGAGGTGTCCTCCCGGATCTGCTGCCACACAGGATTGGCGCGCGCCACATGGGCGATCAGTCGCAGCATGCCATCCTCGTCCTGCAGCAACTCGAACGGCAGGTGATTGGCATCCAGCCCCGCATCGGACTGGGTGACCAGGCAACCCAGCGGGTGAGCCTGGATCAGGGCATGCAGGGAGGCCGGATCATCGATCTTGAAATGGCTGGGGTTGTACATGAAGGCTGCGGCAATGAGTGGAGCAAAACGAATGAGCTTTTATGAGCTTGTTTATACCGTCATGCAGGTTGCGCGCTGACAAGCCGCCTGCATGGCAGGCGGCTTGGTACGAAGGCGAGTGGCGTTTCAGCGGTGCTCGCGATCCCCGCGCGAGCGGCCCTCTGAGCGCGCCGCTTGCATGCGAGCCTGTTGCTCGGCCTGGTGCTGCTGAGCCTGCTGCTGGCGTTGGGCCTGTTCCTGTGCCCGTTGTTGCTGCATCTGGGCTTGCTGCTGGCGCTGCTGTTGTTCACGAGCCTGTTGCTGCTGCATTTGCTGCTGGCGCTGAGCTTGCTCCTGGGCGTGCTGCTGTTGCATCTGCTGCATCTGGGCCTGCTGCTGGCGCTGCTGTTGTTCACGGACTTGTTGCTGCTGCATTTGTTGCTGGCGCTGAGCCTGTTCCTGGGCGTGCTGCTGTTGCATCTGCTGCATCTGGGCCTGCTGCTGGCGCTGCTGTTGTTCACGGGCTTGTTGCTGCTGCATTTGTTGCTGGCGCTGAGCCTGTTCCTGGGCGTGCTGCTGTTGCATCTGCTGCATCTGTGCCTGTTGCCGACGCTCTTGCTGTTCAAGGGCTTGTTGCTGCATTTGTTGCTGGCGCTGAGCCTGCTCCTGGGCGCGCTGCTGTTGCATCTGCTGCAGCTGTGCCTGTTGCCGATGCTCTTGCTGATCGCGGGCTTGCTGCATTTGCTGTTGGCGTTGAGCCTTCTCCTGGTGGGCACGCTGCTGTTGCTGCTGCTGCATCTGAGCTTGTCGCTGGAGCTCCTGCTGCTCGCGGACTTGCTGCATGGGCTGCTGACGCTGGGCCTGCTCCTGGGTGTGCTGCTGTTGCACCTGCACAGGAGTCTGCTGCATTGCTTGCTGGCGCTGGGTTGGCTCCTGTGGGCGTTGCTGCATGGCTTTCTCCGCCGTGGCAGCCTGCATCTGCGGCGCCTGCGGTGGATGGCGATCATGCGGGTCTTGCGGCGGCATCAAAGTATTGCCATTGGACGCGCGTGGCCCGCCTGGAACCTGGTTGGGTCCCTGGGCAAAGCCCGGCCTGCCCTGTAGCTGTGTAGCCAGAGGACTCTGTGCTGGCTGGCGCTGGCTCAGGGTATGGCCGCCGGCAGCGAGGGCGGCGGCACCGACGGCCGCTGCTGTTGCGCCGCCAGCAATCGCGTCCGGCTGCAGTCCATGCTGTGCAGCGAAGACGCCTGCAGTCTGAGGCTGTCCGGCTTGTACCTGGCGCTCGCCTGCGGCATTTGCATGGATGTTGTTGATGTAGGTGTTGTCCGTGCGATGGATGTTCTGCACCACGGTTCGCGACTGCGATATATAGGTGGTGTTGTTATAAACCACGGCCGGACGGGCCTGCGGGGGCGGGGGGCGCTCGCCGTGGCGCCAGGGCCTTTCGGGATCGCCCCAGTGCATATTCCAGGCATTCCAGCCCCAGGACGGATGCCTGTCCATGGACCCGGCCAGCACGATGGCGGTGCCAAAGCCCAGCAGGCCGGCCATCACGGGCACGCCGGCCACGGGAGTCGGAGGCGGCACCTCCACATAACGGTAGCCGCCATATACGGGCAGCGGCTGACCGTAGACCGCAGCGGGGTTGTACTGGGGAACGTAGACCGTATCCAGCTGGGAAGGGCTGATTTCAATGAACTGCTCCGGGGGCTCTATGACCGGGTCCGGCAGCGGTGTGACCACGGCTCCAGGCGTATAGGCCACGGCGGCTGGCGTGGAGGCCAGGTTGACCTTGAGCTGACTGGAGGTCTTGAGCGTGCCGGCCTTGTAGGCCCGGTTGCGCATCACCTGTATGGCATTCATCACATCCGAGGGATCGTTGTAATAGGCCTTGCCCAGCGCCGTGGTCCAGGGCAGATTGGAGGCCATCTGTTCCAGCACGTTGGGAAACTGGGTCAATGATTTGACGGACGGGTCCCAGCTCTGGGCGTTGACGGCATTGCTCAGCGCCGTCTTCTGCAGGCCGGGGTTCTGTCCCAGCCAGGTTTCGGCGGCGCTGATCTGGTCTGGATAGGTGGCACCGGCCAGGATCTGGGCCACCAGCTTGTCCGGGTACAGCGCAATCGGCGCCACCATCCGGTAGAGCGCGTCTGCATCGGGTGGCATATAGGCTGCTGGCTGAGGCCGGGCGGCATCGAGCGTGGCGACCGGTGCCGAGGCCGGCGGTGCACTGTCCGCCTTGATCGGCGAATCCTTGTCATTGCAGGCGCTCAGCGCCATGGCTGCGGCCAGGGCTATCACGCCCGGGTGCCAGAGACGGGCGACCGTGTTTGGCTGCAGTTCCGGCTGCTCAGACCGGGTCCGGGAGAAATGCGACATCTGACGCTCCTTGCGCCGCGCCGTGCAAATCACGGTGCTTTGGCGGATGCTGTTTTAACGCCAGTGTTGAGCAGTTGTTGACAGAGTGTTGTAAGCAAATAAAGCCTGTGGCTGCAGGCCATGGTCGGCGAGAGAATATAAATTCTGATAGCTTCTTTCGTAGAGTAGGTAAGGCTTAGAGGCTAAAAATACTCAGAATTTTGGGCGGAGCATGCAGAGAGCGCTTGCTCGCCTGTATGTCCACGCCCGGGGCGATTTTTTCCATGAAAAAGGCCTGCGCGAGGCAGGCCCTGGAGCTATCCGCGAAGCAGCACGCCGGTCACATCATTCGGTCATGGTGCCCATGAGTGTGCTCGTGCCCATGGCATCCAGCGGTTTGCCGTTGACCTGGAATTCCCCCTTGGCATAGACGATCTCGGTGCGCATCTTGCCGTCCTTGTCTTCGAAGATGCCTTGCTCCTTGAGCATGTCCAGGCTGGCCTGAGTCTGGGCTTTGGCGGCTTCCTCGATATCTTCGGGCTTGTACTCGCTCTCGCCTTCAAACACGGCCAGCAGGCTGGAGCGCCTGCGCGAGAGCATCATGTTTTCCATGAAGGCCTTGGGCATATCGGCCTTGAGGCTGACCTTCAGGTCCTGCAGCAGAGTGCCCATCTTCTCGCCATCGCCCAGATATTGAATGGCAGCCGCGAACTCGCTTACGCCGTCGGGGGTGCGCATGGACAGGCGTTTGAGTTCGATCACGGGCTGGCGTGCCAGCGCCTGTGTCAGCGACTTGAGCATTTTCTCGCGCAGATCGCCGCTTTGCTGTTCTTCAGCGTCTTCATCGTCCCCGGCTTCGCCTGAGGCACCGAGCAGCGGGTTCTTGCGCTTGCTCATTTCCACGACCTGGTTGATCCAGTTGGCATCGACATTGTTGAACGCCATGTCGAGCACCAGATCGTCAGCCTGTTTGTCTTCGAGCTTGGCGGTCTTGATGCCGGTCTTGAGCGTCATTTCCACCACCTCGCCCTTGAGGATGGTGTCCGAATCCATGGAGATGCCTTCGAAGTGGCTGGCAGAGTTCTTGCCTTCCTCTTCCTGCTTGGTGGCGGCAATCTTGGCAATCGTCATGGCAAACGGGCCGGTCCAGAACTGCTGGCCCGCGGGCTGCTTCATGTCGAAGCGCATATCGGCCTTGTCCAGCGTCACGCTGCCTTCCTCGTCCTTGAACTGCAGGCCGGCGAAGCTGCCCGTGCCCTTGGCGGCCTTCATGTCGGCGGGCATGTCCCAGACGATCTTCATGCCGCCCCAGTTCATTTCGCTGTCCTTGATCTTGCTGCTCACGGCCGGCGATGTCATGACGTTGGAGCTGCTGCGGCCCCAGCCGACCTTGGTGTCGACTTCCAGCGGCGAGCGGCCGTTGAGCGCGGTCTTCAGCGCCGGGTCCGCGTCTTCGGGCAGATTGAAGCTGGTGTGAATTTCGGCGGCATGGCCCAGGGGCAGCGGACCGTGGCTGATCTTGTGCTCGGCGGTGAACTGGACGGGCTCGTCGCCGCTGTCCAGCGTCCAGACTGTTTTGGCGGTGGAAGAAAAAGCACCGCGGTCATAGCTGGTGACCTGAATCTTCACGCCATGCTCGTTCCACTTGTCCAGGCCTTCGGTAAAGCTCTGCTGCAGCTTGCCGCCCATGTAATAGCTGGTGCCCAGTGTTCCCGCCACGATCACGGCGATGGCCGCTGCAATGCCTGCCCCTGCTTTTTTGTTCATTCTTGACCTTTGATGAAAATAAAAAATCCGCGAATGAATTGCGGATTGGTAATGTTGTGGTGAGCAGGATTCTAGAAAGAAAATAATGGAATGCTCTGAATTTCAGAACATTTTATGTAAATGCTTATCAAGTATTGAAAATCAATACCGGCGGTATTTATTTCAATATGTAATCATGATTTAGGGGCGTCATCCATTTCCCGATCGGAGAACCGAATGGCTGTTCTCGGGATAAATGCCGCAGCGGTTTGCGCAATAAAAAAGGCTGCCAGTGAATCCTGGCAGCCTTGCTGAAACTGGCTGGAGCGTTTACTTGCCCCAGCTGTCCTTGAGTCCGGTGATCTTGTTGAACACGGGCTTGTCGCTGCGGTGATCCTTGCGGTCGGCCACAAAGTAGCCAAAGCGCTCGAACTGGAACTTGTCGTCAGCCAGGGCCGCCTTGAGCGAAGGCTCCACATAGGCGGTGACGACCTTCAGGCTGTCGGGGTTCAGCAGGGCCAGGAAGTCCTTGCCGCCTGCATCGGGCTGCGGGTCGGTGAACAGACGGTCGTACATGCGCACTTCGGCCTGCAGGCCGTCGGCCACGCCCACCCAGGTGATGGCGGCCTTGACCTTGACGCTGTCGGCTCCGGGTGTGCCGCTCTTGGTGTCGGGCACCACGGTGGCCAGCACCTTGGTCACATTGCCATCGGCGTCCTTTTCGGCGCCCGTGCATTCGATCACATAGCCGCCCTTGAGGCGGACCTTGTTGCCGGGGAACAGGCGCTTGTAGCCCTTGGGCGGCACTTCGGCAAAGTCTTCGCGCTCGATCCAGACTTCGCGGCCAAGGGTGAAACGGCGCTCTGGCACGGTTTCACCCTCTGCCGCGTGGGGCAGGGCGGGCAGGTGGCAGTCCTCCAGATGTTCGGCGCTGCCAAACACTTCGGCCCAGTTGCTGAGTTCGAGCTTGACCGGGTCCAGCACGACCATGGCGCGGTGTGCCTTGTTTTCCAGATCTTCACGCAGACAGCCGTCCAGCGTGCCGTAGTCGATCCAGGCGTAGTCCTTGGTCACGCCGATGCGTTCGCAGAAGTTGCGGATGGACGCTGGCGTGTAGCCGCGGCGGCGCAGGCCGACCACGGTGGGCATGCGCGGGTCGTCCCAGCCGGTGACGAACCGGTTGTCCACCAGATGCTTGAGCTTGCGCTTGCTGGTGATCACATAGGTGAGGTTCAGGCGCGAGAACTCGTACTGGCGGGGCTGGGGGGCGTCGATCAGGCCGCCTTCGCGCAGGTGGTTCAGCAGCCAGTCGTAGAAGGGGCGCTGATCCTCGAACTCCAGCGTGCAGATGGAGTGGGTGATGTGCTCGTAGGCATCCTCGATGGGGTGCGCAAAGGTATACATCGGGTAGATGCACCACTGATTGCCAGTGTTGTGATGCTCGGCATGGCGCACGCGGTAGATGGCCGGGTCGCGCAGATTGATATTGGGCGCGGCCATGTCGATCTTGGCGCGCAGCACTGCGGCGCCATCGGCCAGCTTGCCGTCCTTCATGTCGGCAAAGCGCTGCAGGTTTTCGGCCACGGAGCGGTCGCGGAAGGGGCTGTTCACGCCGGGACGGGTGAAGTCGCCGCGGTTGGCCTTCATCTCGTCGGCCGACTGCTCGTCCACGTAGGCCAGGCCCTGCTCGATCAGGTAGACCGCACAGCGGTACATGAAGTCGAAGTAATTGCTGGCGAAGTAGAGGTTCTCGTGTCCGTCGGCATCCTTCCAGTCGAAGCCCAGCCAGCGCACGGCATCGATGATGCCGTCCACATATTCCTGGTCTTCCTTTTCGGGATTGGTGTCGTCGAAGCGCAGATGGCAGACGCCGCCGAAGTCGCGGGCCAGACCGAAGTTCAGGCAGATGGACTTGGCATGACCCACGTGCAGATAGCCGTTGGGCTCTGGCGGAAAGCGGGTGCGGATCTTGGCTTCGTCGACCTGGCCGCTTTGGTGATGCTGGGCATCGCCGGGCGCGCCGCCCCAGTGACGGGTGGCATAAGTGCCCTTGTCCAGATCCGATTCGATAATCTGGCGCAGGAAATTGGTTGGCTTGACCGCTTCAGGGGCGGAGTTGTTGGATTTGGAGGCGTCAGCAGAGCTCATTGCACCATTTTAGGCCGGCTGTCATGACCTCATGTTGATCAGCGGACACTGCAGCTTTGCCTCGTGTGCATTTGGACACAATGTTTTGGAGGAACCGTGCCATCCTGACGGGACTCTGAAACGTTATATCCCCAAGGGCCGAAGGCGCTGCACAGATCTGCAGGCTTGCCCTCGGTGACACATAAACAGAGGAGAGATTGTGATGTCCAGAACAACTTCCCCCCGCATGGCCAAGCTGCTTGCCGCTGGCTCTATCGCTATTGCAGGCCTGATGGCTGCCGCAGGCGCCCAGGCACATGGCGGCGTCAGCCTGTCGGTCGGCATCGGCGTGCCCGGCGTGGCCGTGGGCGTCGGCGCTCCCGTTTACGCCACACCCTATATGGCGCCGGCCCCGGTCTATATGCCGCCGCGCCCTGTCTACTATGCGCCTCCGGCACCGGTCTACTATGCGCCGCCGCCTCCCGTGTATCGTCCCGCACCCGTGATGGTCGTGCCCGGCCCGGTCTATTACGGTGGCGGCCCGCGCTGGCGTGGTCATCGCCATCATCATCACTATCGTTGATGGCATCGATGACAGAGCCCTGAAAGACTCTGCACCACGGACGGCTGCCCAGGCAGCCGTTTTTTTATGCCTGCGGGTCGGTTGCAGCGCTCGCATAATCCGGGCAGTCCTCAAAAATCAGGAGAGTGCTTCCGTGAAAACCGTCTATGTCCTCAATGGCCCCAATCTCAATCTGCTGGGCATGCGCGAACCCGGCATCTATGGATCGGCCACGTTGGCCGATGTCCAGAAGCTCTGCGAGGAAGCTTGCCTGCGCCATGGCTTGAAGCTGGAATTCCGCCAGAGCAACCATGAGGGCGAGCTGGTGGACTGGATTCACGAGGCAGGCCGGTTGCACGCCAAGGGGGAGTTGCAGGCACTGATCATGAACGCCGCAGCCTATACCCATACCAGTGTGGCAATTCTCGATGCCGTCAAGGGCACGGCCGTGCCGCTGGTGGAGTTGCACATCAGCAATGTCCATGCGCGTGAGAGCTTTCGCCACCATTCCTATCTGTCGGCCACGGCGCGCGCCGTGATGTGCGGCTTCGGCGTGGCAGGCTACGGTCTGGCCATCGATGCGGTGGCGCAGTGGTGACATCGGCGGTTGAAGCAGCCTGTTCGCTGGAGCAGGTCTCGCAGGAGCTGGGTGTCGACGTGCCACCGGCGATTGCCCGGTTGCAGGCCACGGCGCAGCGCGTGCAGACCCGGCTTGGAGAAGCTGCCGACAGCGGCGCGATGATCTGGCATGGCTGGCAGCCCCCGGCCGGGGTGGCGCAGCGCGGCCTGCCGCTGGTGCTGCTGCATGGCGGCAGCGGTAGCTGGACGCATTGGTTGCGCGTGATTGAGCCGCTGACCGAGGCGGGCTACAGCCTGTGGCTGGCCGATCTGCCGGGTTTTGGCGAATCCGATGGCGTGCCCGGCGGCATGGATGTGGACACCATGCTGGAGCCCCTGGCCTATGGCATCCGGCAACTGCTGGGCAATGCCGACACGGGTCCGGTCTGCGATCTGGTCGGTTTTTCCTTTGGCGGCATGACTGCTGGTCTGCTGGCCGCCGAGCATCCGGAACTGGCCCGGAGGCTGGTGTTGGTCGGCGCTCCCGGCATGGGAATGACCGAAGGACGCAGCGTGCGCCTGCTGGGCTGGCGCCACCTGCAGGGGCTGGAGGCCCAGATGCAGGCCCATCGCCACAATATCGCGGCCCTCATGCTGCATGACGCGGCGCTGATTGATGAGGAGACGCTGGCTCTGCATGCGCTCAATGTGGCTCGTGACCGGCTGCCGCGCAGACGGCTTTCGCGCACCGATGTGCTGGCCCGCGCTCTGACCCGTATCAAGGTGCCGGTGGCGGCGATCTATGGCGAGCATGACCCTCTGTATGCGGGCTGCCTGGCCGAGCTGCAACTGCTGATGCAGCGTCAGTGCCGGGGGGCGCTGGACTGGCAGGTGATGCGGAACGTCGGCCATTGGGTACAGCACGAGGATCCGGCCACCTTCTGCGCTGCGCTGCAGGAGGCTCTGTCGTGAGCAATGCGGCCGCCTTCGAGCTGACCGAAGCCGATGTGCATTGGAGCGCCGTGTGCGCTCAAGGCCCGGGCGGCCAGAATGTGAACAAGGTGGCCAGCGCCGTGCATCTGCGCTTTGACGTTCGAGCCTCGCGTCTGCCGGTCGATGTGCAGCAGCGCTTGCTGGCTTTGGGCGACTCGCGCATCACCACCGATGGAGTGGTGGTCATCAAGGCGCAAAAATACCGCACTCAGGAGCACAACCTGTGGGATGGGCTGCAGCGCCTCAATGCGTTGGTGGCCACGGTTGCCAGGCCGCCACGCCCGCGCAAGCCCACCAAGCCGACCTGGGGCTCGCAGCAAAGACGCCTGCAGGGCAAAAGCCTGCGCTCCGGCATCAAGGCATTGCGCGGGCGGGTGCATGACTGAGCTTGTGTAGCGGCAACGCCACGCTCAGGCCAGTCAACTGTATCAAAAGGCATGCGCGTACCCAGTCGGGCCGGGTGCGGATCGGTCAGCCGGCTGCGGGTCTGCGCTATATTGTTTTGATAGCTGCAGTCGCAGAATGCAAAGGCGCTACAGCCTGTTCCCCATCAAATTCCGTGCTGCCTTCGGGAGTTGTCCATGAGCACATTGCCTTTGACTTATCTGGAGCGGCCCGCGCAGCTTGACGCCGGCCGGCCTGCCTGGCTGCTGGTGCTCATGCATGGCGTGGGCAGCAATGAGCAGGACCTGTTCGGCCTGGTGCCCTATGTGCCGCCGCAATTTCATGTGCTCAGTCTGCGTGCGCCCTTTGCCATGGGCATGGGTGCTTATGCCTGGTTTCAGTTCACTGTGGATGCCGATGGTACACGCCATATCAATGTGCCGCAGGAGCAGCAGGCGCGCATCTTGCTGCAGCAGACGGTGGAGCAGGCCGCGCAGCAGCTGGACATTCCGCCCGAGCGGGTGGTGCTGGGAGGCTTCAGCCAGGGCGGCATCATGAGTCTGAGCCAGTTGCTGACCCAGCCCCAGACCTTGCGTGCCGCACTGGTCTGGCACAGCCGTCTATTGCCCGAGATCGCGTCGCTGCACGCGCCCGCTGCCGCATTCGAGGGCAAGTCGGCCTGGGTCAGCCACGGGACTTATGACAATGTGATTCCGCTGACCAGCGCCCATGCCGTGCGTGACCGCCTGGCCTCCTTGCCCTTGCAACTGAGCTATCACGAATATCCGGGCGCCCATGAGATCCGGCCCGAGGAACTGCGCGCCAGCATGCAGTGGCTGCAGGATCTGACGCAGTCAGCAGATGACTTCAGCAGCGATGGCGATCAGTGACCGGCGGTCTTTGAAAACAGATTGATCACCAGCACGCCGCCGACAATCATGGCCATGCCGGCCAGAGCGGGGGCATCGAGCTTCTGGCCCTGCCAGAAATAGGCGACGGCCGAGACCAGCACGATGCCCACGCCGGACCAGATCGCATAGGCCACGCCCGTGGGCACGGTACGCAGCGTCAGCGACAGCAGATAGAAAGAAATCGCATAGCCGACCAGGGAAACCGCGGTAGGGCCGAGCCTGGAGAAGCCTTCCGACCTGGCGAGGAAGGAGGTGGCAATCACCTCGCAGATGATGGCCAGACCCAGATACAGGTAATTTGTCATGCCGGGCACTGTAGTGCGGCTGGGGCCTGGCTGTTTCCAGACTGGTTTCAAGACCCCGGACCGCTTCTGGCCGTTATTGCCAAAATCCAGCGGCTGTGCACACCTCGCCCAGGGCAATACGCGCGGTTCGCCGCGCTTGATCAGATGGCTGGGTAGTCGCCTGTACCTTCGGGCCAGGGGGTCAGAACCTCAAATCCGGTCTCCGTCACCAGCACCATATGCTCCCACTGGGCGGAGAGCGATTTGTCATTGGTGATCACGGTCCAACCGTCCGCCAGTTCGCGCGTGGCGGCCTTGCCGGCGTTGAGCATGGGCTCGATGGTGAAGATCATGCCGGGCTGCAGCGTCAGGCCCTGACCGGGCGTGCCGTAGTGCAGCACCTGGGGCTCGTCGTGATAGACCTTGCCGATGCCATGGCCGCAGTACTCGCGCACGATGGAAAAGCGTTCGCGCTGGGCCACGGTCTGGATGGCATGGCCTACATCGCCCAGCGTGGCCCCGGGCTTGACGGCGCGGATGCCGGCCACCAGCGCTTCATAGGTGGTGTTGACCAGGCGCCTGGCCAGATTGCTGGGCTGGCCCACGTAGTACATGCGGCTGGTGTCGCCGATCCAGCCTTCGGGCGTGGTTACTGCGACGTCGACATTGATGATGTCGCCGTCCTTGAGGACCTGCTTGGTATCGGGGATGCCGTGGCAGACCACATGGTTGACGGAGGTGCACACGGTTTTGGGAAAACCATAGTAGCCCACATTGGTGGGAGTGCATTTCAGCTCGTTGACGATGTAGTCGTGGCAGATCTTGTCCAGTTCCTCTGTGCTTACGCCGGGCTGCACATGAGGGGTGAGCATGGCCAGCACCTTGGCGGCCAGGCCGCCGGCCTTGCGCGAGAGGTAGATGTCGGTGGCGTCATGAATGGGTACGACTTTCTGTTTGCCGCGCTTCATTGCATGCCTCCTACCAGGCGCACAGGACGGGGGCGGCGCACGACTGTGTCGGCTTCATGGGCGCTGGCAGGCTGCAGCTCACGCTCGGCTTGTTGCAGCAGCAGGGCGCAGATGCCTTCGTAATTGAGCTGGGGGTGATGCTCGGCCAGCTGGCCTACACGCAGCCAGTGCTCGGCCTGGGCATTGATGGAGCGGCCGAGGGCCGCGCTGGAGACACGAATCTGGTCGTGTAACTGGTCTGAAATTTTGACGATTCCCATGGCCGAGCATCATAAGGTCTGTATACGTTTCGTATATTGACAAAAGAAAATTGCATGGTTGAAGCCGCGGTTTTGCCGCTGCTTGACAAGCGCTGTTCGTCGAATGGGGTTTTAAGGCCACGTCGTACGACATGGCGCTCAAGAAGTTGATAGCGCGCCACGCTTGATTGGCATTGCTTGCAGCCAGGGTTATTCAGAAAATTGAAAGCTTTCAAGGCAGACCTTGCATTGGCGCAGCTCAAGTCTTATAAAAGATATATATCATCAGTATTTGCCTTGTCCATATTGAGTTTCCTGCTATAAAAATTGAAGAACAATCAATGCGTGCCAGATATCTTGAGATGTTCTGGCGTCCGGTCACAACAGACGCAGAGTCAGGGTCGTTCATGGAAAACGCAGTCAATCAAGCAGAGCAGGGCGAGCAGCCCATCACCGAATCCCAGGAGTCGCAAGCTCGAAAGCCACAGCATCCACGCAATGGGCATGCGGCCCGCATCGTGGTCGTGGGCGGTGGTGTGGCGGGGCTGGAGGTGGCCACGGCCCTGGGCAAGCTCAAGAGTGAAAGCATTGACACGGTGACGCTGGTGGACAGCGACTCCGCCCATGTCTGGAAGCCCATGCTGCACACGATTGCAGCCGGCACTCGCGATCTGGCCCAGCAGCAGACCACTTATCTTGCTCAGGCCACCGATGCCGACTTTGCCTACCAGCCCGGCGAAATGTGCGGTCTGGACCGTGAGGCACGCGAGATTCTGCTGGCCCCCATCTATGCCCCCGATGGTCGCGAGTTGGTGGCGGGTCGGCGCCTTGCCTATGACAAGCTGGTGATTGCGGTGGGCAGCGGTGCCAACGACTTCGGCACGCCTGGTGTGCACGAGCATTGCTTCATGATCGATTCGCGCCGCAAGGCCGATGCCTTCAACCAGGAAATTCGTTTGCGCATGGTGCGCTGCATGACCAGCGGCGAACAGTTGCAGGTCGCCATCGTGGGCGGCGGCGCCACGGGGGTAGAGCTTGCGGCGGAGCTGGTTCAGCTTGCAGAGAGTGCCACGGCCTACGGCGCCTTGGGCGAGGCCGCCAAGTTCCGCATCGTGCTGATCGAGGCCGGCTCGCGCCTGCTGCCCAGCTTTCCCGAGGAGATCTCCGAAGCCACGCGTGTGCGGCTGCAGGCCCTGGGCGTTTCCGTGATCGTCGGCGGCCGCGTCAGCCGTGCGACCGAGCAAGGTTTCGAGCTGGCCAATGGCGAGCTGATTCCTGCCAGCCTGCGTGTCTGGGCAGCGGGGGTAAAGGCCCCGGAATTCTTGATGCAGCTGGGTTTGCAGACCACGCGCAGCAATCAGCTACTGGTCAATGACGAGATGCAGACCAGCGACCCCGATATCTATGCCCTGGGCGACTGCGCCAGCTATACCCTGCCGGGCAAGCAGGAAGCCTTGCCTCCTACGGCCCAGGTGGCCCACCAGCAAGCCCGCTATCTGATCGAGACTCTGCCTCATGTGCTGGAGCGTCCCGGTGCCAAACCCGTAGGCTTTGCCTATCGTGACTTTGGAGCCCTGGTGTCGCTTGCGCATTACGACGCCTATGGCTCGCTGGGCAAGTTCGGCCTGTTCAACGGCGGCGTGATCCGCGGCCGCATGGCCATGCTCAGCCACATCATGCTGTACCGCTCGCACCAGGCGCGGCTTTACGGCTTCTGGCGCGGCGGCCTGCTGTGGCTGATCGACCTGATGAACGCGCGGCTGCGGCCCTCCATCCGCCTGGACTGAGTTACAAAAATCCTTCGATGGGCAGCCAGCTCAGCACCCGCACCATAAAGCGCTGCCACCAACTGGTACCGGGGTCGGCACTGAAGGTCTGGGCTTCATGGGGCGGCAGCGGACTCTGGCCCGTCCAGCTCAGCCTGCCCTGCGTGTCCAGTTGCACCTTGTAGGCCATGTACGGCAGATGTTGATCCAGCGAGGTGCTGACCTGCTGGCTCAAGGCCGGGTCTTTGATGACCACGCCCATTTCGGTGTTGAGCATGGCCGAGCGCGGATCGAAGTTGAAGGAGCCGACAAAGAGCTGCTTGCCGTCGACCGCGAAGGTCTTGGCATGCAGGCTGGCGCCCGAACTGCCCGTGGTGGCGGAGCTGCCGCTCAGCGCTGCAGGTGAGGGGGCTTCGCGCTTGGGAGTCTTTTCGGCAGGCTCGCTCCTTGGTGTCTTGTCCGGCTCGTTGGCTGCGGGCTGGTTGCGCAGATCGATCTGACGGCGCATCTCGTAGAGTTCCACGCCCATTTTCAGCAGCGGCTTGCGGTATTTCTCGTAGCCGGCATGCACCACGGCCACATCGGTCGCCTCCAGGCTATTGGTCAGAATGCGCACCCGCACACCTTGCTGGCGCAGATGGCCAAAGGCGTCGACTCCGGCCTGGGTGGGCACGAAATAGGGCGACACCACTTCCAGCAACTGCTGTGGCTGGCCAATCACAGGCTGGAGCTGGGACAGCAGCAAGTCCTCGGGTGCGGCTTCGCGCAGGACCTTGGCCGGGTCGTCGCTGACCAGGGTGGTCTCGGCCCATTGCAGCGGCAGTTGACCTGCCAGCAAATCGGTGCTGAAGCGGCTGCGGCTGACGGCCTTCACATAGGCCTGTGATTCGGGGCGATTCACATCGGCGTGCAGGCCTGCATAGACCTTGTCCACGGCCTGCTGTGGCATGGCGGGCAGCAGGCTGGCTGCCGGGTAGGCGGAGGGACTGTTCCAGTAACGGTCGAATTCCGCTGCCACCTCGCCCACCACCGAGCCTGTGGCCACCACATCGAGGTCGGCGAACAGCACGCCGTCGGAGGCGGCAAAGTACTCGTCGCCGATATTGCGCCCGCCCACGATGGTGGCGGAGGAGTCGGCCGTGTAGCTCTTGTTGTGCATGCGCCGCTGGGTGCGTGCGAAGTCCGTCACATAGCCAATCGCCTTGGGCGTGCGCAGGGCAAAGGGGTTGAATAGCCGCACCTCGATTAGAGGGTGCTGGTCCAGGGCGGCCAGGGTGGCGTCCATGCCGCCGGTGCCGCCATCGTCCAAGAGCAGGCGCACGCGCACGCCGCGGTCTGCCGCAAGCAGCAGCTCATCGAGCAGCAAATGGCCGGTGGTGTCGTTGCGCCAGATGTAGTACTGCACATCGAGCGTGCGCTGCGCGGCTCGGGCCAGCAGGGCGCGGGCGGCATAGGCGTCATGGGCATCGGCCAGCATATGGATGCCGCTCTGCCCAGGATGTGCCTGCTGCAGCGGCGCCAGCGCCTGGCCGAGCCGGGTTTGCAGGGCCTGCTCGGCGCTCAGGGCCTCGCTGGCCATGCGATCCGGCAGGGGAGGCAGGCCGCAGCCTGTGAGCAGCCCCGCGATCAGAAGGGCGGCCGCCGTACCGCGCCACAGGGGAAGTTCGGGTCTCGAGGCCTGTGTGTTTTGCATGACCCGAGTATGCCGCAGCGCATCAGGCGATCTTCACAGGACCGGGGCGGCGGTCCTCGACCACAAAGCGTGCCAGCGTATAGAGGCTGCTGTCGGCGTGGAGCGGGTTGCTCACGGCGCGCAGCTCCGTGGTCATGGACTGCGGCGTGATATCCACGAGGCTGTAGCCGCGCTCCTCGCAGCGCGCGAAAAGCACCTGAGGGTTGTGGGCCATGATGGCATCGACCCTGGCTTGTGTGGTGCCGCTGTGCGAGCTGATGGAGGTGCCGCAGAACTCGCTGGCAATCACCGGATTGACTCTGTCCGGGGCCTGATCGGCCTGGGCCGCAATGGCGCAGACATAGTTCTGGTGAATGTCCCCGCCGAGCAGCACGCTGTTGCGCGGCTGGCTTTCTGCAATCTGGCGCACCAGGCGCTGGCGGGCCTGAGGGTAGCCGTCCCAGCTGTCGGTCGACTGTCTGCCATTGGGATGCTTGCGGGCCGAGAACAAGGTGGTCTGCACCACGGTGCTCCAGCGGGTGGCGTCGACCCTCTCGCGTGCATCGTCCTGCAGCTGCCGGGCCAGCCAGTGCTCCTGATCCCAGCCCAGAAAGCTGCGCGCCGGATCTTGCAGGGCGGGGCATTCGGCCGGGTCCACGGTGCCGGTGCTGGCCTTGCCCTCGGGGCGGCAGGCCTGCAGATCGCGGTACTGGCGGCCGTCCAGCAGATGCAGTCTGGCGAGCTTGCCCCACTGCAGGCTGCGGTACAGCGCCAGGCCTTGAAAGTTGCGCTGCAATGCGCTGTCACGCAGCGGCATGTTTTCGTAGAAAGCCTGCCAGGCCGCCATGCGCCTAGCCAAAAAGTGAGCACTATCCCCGCGTCCGTACTGAGCTACATAGTCGTTTTCAACCTCGTGATCGTCCCAGATGACGGACCAGTTGCACGCGGCATGGGCGGCCTGCAGATGAGCATCGCTTTTGTGCAGCGCATAGCGGTCGCGGTAGTCCTGCAAGGTCTGGGCGGTACGCAGCGGCTGCGCACGCGCCAGTCCATCGGGCTTGGCCGGCTGCGCATATTCATAGATGTAGTCACCGAGAAACAGCACCAGATCGGGCGAGGCCTGCGCGGCGTCGGCCCAGGCACTGTAGAAGCCGTGTTCCCAGCGCTGGCAGGAGGCTACGGCCAGGCGCAGCTTGCGCACATCTGCTCCGGGCGCCGGGGCGGTACGGCAGCGTGCGGTGGTGCTGAAGGCGTCGCCACAGCGGAAGCGGTAGAAATACCAGCGGTCAGGGCTCAGGCCGTTGACCTGCACATGGACGGCATGGCCCCATTCAGCCCTGGCCTGAGTCTGCCCATGGGCCACGGCCTGGCGGAACTGGGCATCGTGTGCCACTTCCCAATGCACGGTCTGTGCTGCCAGGTCTGGCGCGACCGCCGTGCCCAGATAGGCCAGAGGCGCTGTCAGCCGCGTCCAGATCAGGATGTTGTCGGGCTCCGGGTCGCCGCTGGCCACTCCCAGGGTGAACGGGTTGTGGGCCAGTGATTCCGTGGCACGGACCCAGGCGGGCAGGGCGCCCACGGCCGTGGCAAGGCTGGAGGCAATCAGAAAGCGCCGGCGATCCGGCGCAGGCGCGTGAAGAGGAGAAAACATGGCGATGCTGCGGTGTTGGGGTTTTGTAGCCAGTGGCTGGAAGTATCTCCCCGACCCCACAGGCATCGCCGCGGTTTACCGCAGCTTTACGCGTTGACCAGCACCAGCTTGCCCTGTACCTGGCGCGAGCCCATGCGCTCATAGGCGGCGAAGAGCTCGCTCATGGGCATGGTGCGGTCGATTACGGGCTTGATCCTGCCTTGGGCCCACCATTGAGACAGCTCCTGCATCATGGCGGCATTGTTTTGAGGCTCGCGCTTGGCGAAATCGCCCCAGAACACGCCGACCAGGGAAGCGCCCTTGAGCAGAGGCAGGTTCAGCGGCAGCGAGGGGATGGGTCCGGAGGCAAAGCCGATGATCAGATAGCGGCCGCGCCAGGCAATGGAGCGGAAGGCAGGTTCGGCAAAATCGCCGCCTACGGGATCGTAGATCACGTCAGGTCCCTTGCCGTCTGTCGCTGCCTTGATGGCTTCACGCAGATCGCCCTGGCTGTAGTTGATGGTGAGGTCTGCGCCCTGGGCCTTGCACAGCGCACATTTCTCGTCGGTGGAGGCAGCGGCAATCACCCGGGCACCGGCCGCCTTGGCAATCTGTATGGCTGCCGTGCCCACGCCGCCCGCCGCGCCCAGCACGAGTACGGTCTCGCCGGCCTTGAGCTGACCTCGGTCCATGAGCGCATGGTGGGAGGTGGCATAGGTCATGATGAAGGCGGCGGCATCCACAAAGGGGAAGTCGGCCGGCAGCGGCATGCACATGGCAGCGGGTGCCAGCGTATGCGTGGCGAACCCGCCCGTGCCCGAAAGACAGGCCACATGCTGGCCTGGCTTGAGATGTTTGACCCCTTCGCCCACGGCCTGCACCACGCCGGCATATTCCGAGCCCGGCACAAAGGGCAGGGGCGGCTTGATCTGGTATTTGTTCTGCACGATCAGCAGATCGGGAAAGTTCAGGCTGGCGGCCTTGACTTCCAGCAGCACCTGGCCGGGGCCGGGCTGTGGCGTGGGCTGCTCGGTCCACTTCAGGGTCTCGACGCCGGTGGGTGTGGTGCAAAGCCATGCGTGCATATCTTGTCTCCTGATCTTCTTGAGGTGAGATTGGGGGAATCGGCTCGCAGATGATAGAAGTGTGGTGCGAATGCCGCGTGTCTCTGTCGTGACCTTGGAGCCGCCTACAATCCGCCTCATCCATGAAGATTCTTATTTGCAATGACGATGGCTTCCAGGCCCCAGGCATCGTGGCCCTGCACGATGCGCTGCGCACCGTGGCAGACGTCGAAGTGGTGGCGCCCGAGCACAACAACAGCGCCAAGTCCAATGCCTTGACGCTGAATGCACCGCTGTATGTGCACCAGGCCTATAACGGCTTTCGCTATGTGAACGGCACGCCTGCAGACTGCGTGCATATCGCGTTGACCGGCCTGCTTGGCTACCGGCCCGATCTGGTGGTCTCGGGCATCAACAACGGCGCCAATATGGGCGACGACACGATTTACTCGGGCACCGTGGGCGCGGCCATGGAAGGCTATCTGTTCGGCATTCCCTCGATTGCCTTCTCGCAGGTGGACAAGGGCTGGGCCGAGCTGGAAGCGGCGGCTGCCACAGCCCGTCAGATGGTTCAGCAGATGCAGGCCCAGCAGCTGATCAGTACAGCTCCCTGGCTGCTGAACGTGAATATTCCCAATATGCCGCTGCATGCACTCAAAAGTGTCAAGCTGTGTCGCCTGGGGCGCCGTCATGCGGCCGAACAGGCCATTCAGCAGCAAAGTCCGCGTGGCGAGACCATGTACTGGATCGGCAGTGCCGGCGCAGCAAAGGACGACTCCGAAGGCACGGACTTCCATGCCACGGCCCACGGCCATGTCTCCATGACGCCGCTCAAGGTGGATCTGACCGATCATGAAAACCTCGGCTATTGGGCGCAGACGGCCAGCAAGCTGGCAGGTCCATCCAACACATCGGCGGCCGCATCGTGAGCGAGCGTCGTCCGCCTCAGGTCCCGGGCTGGATTGCACGCTCGGTGCAGACGGGCACCGGCGCGGCACGGCCGCCCGTTGCTCCCAAGCCCATCAATCCCTTGCGTGTGGCCGCCTCGCCGGTGGGCGTGGGGCTGGACTCATCCACGGTGCGTGCCCGCATGGCCCAGCGCATCGGTGCGGCCGGCGTCAGCAACCCTGCCGTGCTGCAGGCCATGGCCACGGTGGAGCGTCACCGCTTTGTCGACAGTGCTCTGGTCAATCAGGCCTACGAAGACACCAGTCTGCCTATCGGCCTGGGCCAGACCATCTCCAAGCCCAGCATCGTGGCCCGCATGATCGAGCTGCTGCTCGACTCCGATGCGGCCCGCAACGGGCAAGGGCGCGTGCTGGAGATCGGCACCGGTTGCGGCTACCAGGCGGCCGTGCTGTCCATGCTTACCAAAGAGGTTTATTCGATAGAGCGGCTGCGTGGCCTGCACGAGAAGGCGCGCGGTCATCTGCGCCCCATGCGCCTGTCCAATGTGCATCTGATCCTCGGTGACGGCATGGTGGGTTTTGCCAGTGGCGCGCCCTATGCGGGCATCATCTCCGCTGCCGGAGGTGATGTGGTGCCGCAAGAGTGGTGTGATCAACTGGCGGTGGGCGGGCGTCTGGTGGCTCCGGTCGTGGTGGGTGCGGGTAAGCAGGCACTGCTGGTGATTGACAAGAGTTCACACGGTTTTACGCAGACAGTTTTGGAAGCAGTCAACTTTGTCCCTCTAAAATCGGGGATCGCCTAGAAGGGAATAGCTTATGTTGGTATCGCGAAGTCTTGGTGCATGGGGAACGGCCGTGCTGGCAGGTGTCATCCTGGCCGGTTGTGCTGCCCAGGCAAACAGGGCTCCTGTGGAGGATCGCGGACAGTCGGCCTCCTCGTCTTCAACTGTGGACGTCAAGTCGCTGCCCGGCGCTGAAAATGCCGGCAAGCCGGGTTACTACACCATCAAGCCTGGCGACACTCTGATCAGGATTGGTCTGGAGCACGGCCAGAGCTGGAAGGACATTGCTCGCTGGAGCAATCTGGACAATCCCAACGTGATTGAAGTCGGTCAGGTGGTGCGTGTGGTGCCGCCCGGACGCGAGGCGCCTGTCGCCTCGTCCGGTTCGGGTCGCGGTGTCGCGCCCGTGGTTGTGGGCGGTGGCAGCGCCGCAACGACGACCACACCCGTGACTCCCCCGGCTGCAAGCGCAACGCCAGTGCCATCCACGCCTGCAACAAGCCCGGCGCCTGCTGCCAAGGGCGCCGATGATGTGAACTTCATCTGGCCTGCCAGCGGCTCGTTGATTGCCGGCTTCGACGAGCAGCGCAACAAGGGCTACGACATCAGCGGCAAGGCCGGCGATCCCGTGCTGGCTGCGGCCGATGGCCGTGTGGTGTATGCCGGTGCCGGCCTGCGTGGCTACGGCAATCTCATCATCCTCAAGCACAACAACACCTATCTGACCGCCTACGCCCACAACCAGTCTCTGCTGGTCAAGGAAGATCAGGCCGTGAAGAAGGGGCAGAAGATTGCCGAGATGGGCAGCACCGATGCCGATCGCGTCAAGCTGCACTTCGAGGTGCGTCGCCAGGGCAAGCCTGTCGATCCTTCGCGTTATCTGCCTTCGCGTTGAGCATGGCCTCGCAACGCAAGCAAGCCGCACAAGCCCCTGCCCCGCAGGGGCTTGTGCCTTCTGACGCGGTCGAGCAGAGCTGGGACGAAGCAGCCGAAGACGCCATTGCCTCGGCCGAGGTCGAGAACCGCGAACTCATGGTCGGCACCGAGCATCATGGTCAGCGTGTGGACAAGGTGCTGGCGCTGGGGGTGTCCGAGTTCTCGCGCAGCTATCTGCAGCAGTTGCTGGCCGACGGTGCAGTCACGCTCAACGGCAAGGTTCTGCTCAAGCCTTCGGTCAAGGTGGCCGTGGGCGACCGCCTGCGCGTGGAAATGCGCCCCACCCAGCAAAGCATGGCTTTCCAGCCCGAGACCATGGATTTGCAGGTGGTCTATGAGGACGAGGATCTGCTGGTCATCAACAAGCCTGCGGGTCTGGTGGTGCATCCGGCGCCCGGCAACTGGACGGGCACGCTGCTCAACGGCCTGCTGGCGCGTGACGAAAAAGCGCGCCAGGTGCCGCGCGCCGGCATTGTTCACCGGCTGGACAAGGACACCAGCGGTTTGATGGTGGTGGCGCGCAATCGAAGCACCATGGATGCGCTCATCAAGATGATCGCTGCACGTGAGGTGAGTCGCCAGTATCTGGCACTTGCCCACAAGCAATGGGGTAGCCGCAAGCGCCGCGAAGTCGATGCGCCGATCGGCCGTGACCCGCGCAATCGCCTGCGCATGGCGGTGGTGGATCTGAATCTGCACCCCGGCAAGCAGGCGCGTACCGACTTCGATCTGCTCGATGGCGATGCAGCGCATAGCCTGGTGCGCTGCACGCTGCACACCGGCCGCACGCACCAGATCCGGGTGCACATGGCGTCGCTCGGTCATCCGCTGATAGCCGATACGCTGTATGGCGGCCAGCCCGAGGGCGGACTGGAGCGCCAGGCACTGCATGCCTTCAGGCTGGCCTTTGAGCACCCTGTGACGAAAAAGCCGCTGGTTCACTATGCGCCGCTGCCACAAGACATGGCCGGTGCACTGGATTTATGGGGTCTGCGTTACAATCTGCCGGAAAGCCTCTGACCATCACTCGCATGGCATCTTTGGGGCGCTTCCCTCTCTTCTTAGAATCAGGCGTCCCACCGCAGTCGGTGCGACAGCCGCTCCCGAAACGCTGCGCCCATGAATACGGTAGATGCCAAGCGGGTTCTTGAAACAGCATTGATTTGTGCCCCGCAGCCTGTAACGCTGCGGGAATTGCGCTCACTTTTTGATGATGTGCTGGGCTCGGACACGGTTAAGGATTTGCTGCTGGACCTGCAAAAGGACTGGGCCCTCAAGGGCGTGGAACTGGTGCAGGTGGCTTCTGGCTGGCGTTTCCAGAGCCGGCCCGAGATGCGCGTCTACCTGGACAAGCTTCACCCCGAGAAGCCGCCCAAGTACACGCGGGCGACGCTGGAGACGCTGGCCATCATTGCCTACCGTCAGCCGGTCACGCGGGGTGATATCGAGGATATTCGCGGCGTGACCGTGAACAGCCTGATCATCAAGCAGCTGGAAGACCGAGGCTGGATCGAGGTCATCGGCCATCGTGAAACCGTGGGGCGGCCCGCGCTGTTTGCCACCACGCGCCAGTTTCTCGATGATCTGGGTCTGCAGTCGCTGGATCAACTGCCCATGCTGGAGGAAACCCAGGCTCAGCAAAGTCTGTTCAAGGCGCTGGATGGGGAGGAGGGCGACCAGACCGCCGTGCCGCAGGCCGATGCGGAGGATGCCCAGCCCCAGGAGGGTGTGGAAGCCTCAGAGCCGGTCGAGGTCGCTGAGGATACGGATGTCGCTGCAGAGTCCGATGCTGCTGAGAGTGAAATCCTGGGTGCCCCGGACGAGGAAGATGGCGCCGAGGTGCTGCCGGATACCGATGCGGACCCAGTAGCGCAAAAGCCTGCAGAGCTTGTGTCGGAGCTTCAGCCCGAGGTGGATGCGCCAGAGTTGGAGTCATATCCGGATCAGGCGCAGAGTGATATTGAGCAAGATGCTATTGAAGAGATAGTGATTGAGCTACCGGATTCGGAGCCAGGGCCGACTGAAGAGCCGCCATCCGTGAGCAAGCCCAAAGCGGCCAGGCCCGCCAGGACTGCCAAGGCGGCAGAGCCGGAGCCCAAACCGGCGGCCAAGAAAGCTGGACGTACCGAGTGGGTGGGCCTGAAAGCGTTTCTCGAGGATGACTACGGCAGCGACGACGACGAGGCCGAGGACACAAAGGCGAAAGCGCGGGCCGACGATGCCGTCGGGTCAGCAGAACAAGGAATTGTGGAGGGTGACGATGGCGTCATCCCCGAAGGAAAACTGGAATGAACAACGAGACATCGAACCCGATGCCCGAGTCCGCAGCCGCTTCGCCCGAAGCCGAACCGGTCAAGAAGACTCGCAAGCCCCGCGCAGCCAAGGCCGATGGGGCCAAGGATGCCGCCGAGGCCAAAAAGCCTGCCGCACCGCGCAAGCGCGCCGGCGTCAAGAAGGACGCTGCTGGCGAGGCCAAGCCTGCGCGCAAGCGCGTGACCAAGCCGCGTACCGAAGAAGCCGTGGCCGTCGAGGAGCCGGTTCAGCCCGTGGCTGAGCAGGAGCTGCAGTCCCAGGACCAAGACCAGGGTCATGATGCAGTGGATGCCGTCGTTGCCGAAGTGCCTGTGCAGAGCGTTGCCGCTCCTCATGGGCCCAAGGGACGCAAGGGTCAGAACATCGACTTTGCCGATGTGATCTCGGGCGACTTCGACGACGAGGAAGAGAACGGCAGCGCCATGCCCGCCAAGCGCGTGCTTGCGCCCCAGGTCGATTCTCCCAAGCTGCACAAGGTGCTGGCCCAGGCCGGCATGGGCTCGCGCCTGGAGATGGAGCAGCTGATACTGGAAGGGCGCATCTCGGTCAACAACGAGCCTGCCCACGTCGGCCAGCGCATTCAGTTCGGCGATATCGTCAAGGTCAACGGCCAGCCCATCCGCTTCCGTATCGACCCCCCTCCCGCACGCGTGATTGCCTATCACAAGCCCGTGGGCGAAGTGGTGACGCATGACGATCCGCAAAACCGCCCCACGGTGTTCCGCAAGCTGCCCAAGCTGCAGCATGGCAAGTGGCAGTCGGTGGGTCGTCTGGACTTGAATACCGAAGGTCTGCTGCTGTTCACCAGTTCGGGCGAGCTGGCGAACTCGCTGATGCACCCCCGCTTCGGCCTGGAGCGTGAATACGCGGCCCGCGTGCTGGGCGCGCTTAGCAAGGAAGAAAAGCAGCGCCTGCTGGACGGCGTGCAGCTCGAAGACGGCGAAGCCAGCTTCGGTGCCGTGGAAGATGGCGGTGGCGAAGGTGCCAACTGCTGGTACCGCGTGACCATCTCCGAAGGCCGCAACCGCGAAGTGCGACGCATGTTCGAGGCCGTGGGCCATGCCGTCAGCCGTCTGATCCGTATCCGCTACGGCGCCATGATGCTGCCGCGTGGCCTCAAGCGCGGCGCCTGGGTGGAGCTTGATCAGGCCGATATCCAGGCGCTGATGTCGGCAGCCGGTGTCAAGGAGCGCGCTCCCGTCGAGCGCAGCAGCGGCGGTGCCCGTGGCGCCAACAACCGTGGCGGCCGCAACAGCCGCAGCGGCGGTCGCGGCAATGGCATGAATGCCGATCGCGCGCCTCAGGGGCGACGCGAGGGCGGCGGCCAGCGCCGTGGCGAGTGGGACGGCAATCGTCCGGCACCCAGCGGCATGCTGGGCGACAATCCGCGCAACAAGTCTGGTGGTCGCTCCGGTGGCTCGGGGCGCTCGCAGGGAGGCGGTCAGCCCGATCCCATGCGCACCTCGGTGGGCTATATCGGCGGCGACAGCCTCTCGCGTGCCCGTCAGAACGCCAAGCGTCGCCCTGGTGGCGGCGGTGGTGGTGGCCGCCGCGGCGGCCGCTAAAAAGGCGTCCGTAAGGATTTGAGTGCTGCCCGGACTTCAAGGTCTATGGCGGCACCGCTAAAATCAACTGTTTTGCTTTTTTGGCAAAAACCCATAGTAACCCTGATTAGGAAATAATCATCATGGCTATCGAACGTACCCTCTCCATCATCAAGCCCGACGCAGTTGCCAAGAACGTGATCGGCCAAATCTACGCCCGCTTCGAAGCTGCTGGCCTGAAGATCGTGGCTGCCAAGCTGGTGCACCTGTCGCGCGGCGAAGCCGAGCAGTTCTACGCTGTGCACGCTGCCCGTCCTTTCTTCAAGGATCTGGTGGACTTCATGGTCTCCGGCCCCGTGATGATTCAAGCTCTGGAAGGCGAGAACGCCATCCTGAAGAACCGTGAACTGATGGGCGCCACCGACCCCAAGAAGGCCGAAAAGGGCACCATCCGCGCCGACTTCGCCGACAGCATCGATGCCAACGCCGTGCACGGCTCCGACGCTGCTGAAACTGCTGCTGTGGAAGTTGCCTTCTTCTTCCCCGGCATGAACGTGTACTCGCGTTAATCCACGCTAGCTTTACAGCATGCTCTCGCTGACGCCAGCGCTTTGCATTCGTGCAAGGCGGGTGTCAGCACTTGAAGATGCTGGCCACGGCGTGGCAAACACCGTTCGCAAGACGCCTCGCCACATGCCGATATGACTACTAATTTGCTTGATTTTGACCTCGAAGGACTGACCGCTTATTGCGAGCAGCTCGGGGAGAAGCGTTTCCGTGCGACGCAGCTGTTCCGCTGGATTCACCAGCGTGGCGCATCCG
Organism: Comamonas sp. HJ-2; assembly: GCF_053615495.1. NCBI lineage: Bacteria > Pseudomonadati > Pseudomonadota > Betaproteobacteria > Burkholderiales > Comamonadaceae > Comamonas > Comamonas sp. HJ-2. The sequence goes on from NZ_JBSIFD010000006.1 coordinate 80,096, forward strand.
ATTTCGACCAGATGACAGATCTGGCCAAGTCTTTGCGCGAAAAGCTCAAAAGCCGGGCCCACATTACCGCTTTGCCTGTGGTGACGGAGCATGTCTCTGCCGATGGCACCGTGAAGTGGCTGTTCGATGTGGGTGACGGCAATGCCGTTGAATCCGTTTTCATTCCTGAGGACGACCGCGGCACGCTGTGTGTATCGTCCCAGGCAGGTTGCGCCGTGGGCTGCCGCTTTTGCTCGACGGGGCATCAGGGCTTCAGCCGCAACCTCAATACCGGCGAAATCCTTGCCCAGCTCTGGTATGCCGAGCATTCGCTGCGCAAGCGCTTCGGCACCGAAGATCGCATCATCTCCAACGTGGTGATGATGGGCATGGGCGAGCCTTTGCAGAACTACAGTGCGCTGGTGCCTGCCTTGCGCGTGATGCTGGACGACCATGGCTATGGCCTGTCGCGTCGTCGCGTGACGGTGTCCACCTCGGGCGTGGTGCCCATGATGGATCGACTGTCGCAGGACTGCGCGGTGGCGCTTGCGGTGTCGCTGCACGCGCCCAATGATCCGCTGCGTGACAACCTGGTGCCGCTGAACAAGAAGTACCCGATTGCCGAGCTGCTGGACGCCTGCGAGCGCTATCTGGAGTTCGCGCCGCGTGACTTCATCACCTTTGAATATTGCATGCTCGACGGCGTTAACGATCAGCCTGAGCATGCGCGCCAGCTGATAGAGTTGGTGCGCGCGCGCGGCGATGGCAAGAGCTGGTGCAAGTTCAATCTGATCCCGTTCAATCCCTTCCCCGCTTCGGGTCTGCTGCGCTCGCCTTCGGCCCGTGTGACCGAGTTCGCTACGTTGCTGAGCAATGCCGGCATCGTGACCACGGTGCGCAAGACCCGCGGTGACGATATCGATGCGGCCTGTGGTCAGCTCGCGGGCGACGTGAAGGACAGAACTCGCGCTGCCGAGCGCATGGCCAAGCAGCGTACTATCCCGCTCAAGCAGGTGTCTTGACGGAGTTTTGAATAAAGGACAATCAATGAGGGCAGTGGTACAGCGACCGGTTTGGCAACATTGGGGCTTGTTGGCCCGGTGGGGGGTACCGGTTGCGGTCGCGGCACTTGTGGGTTGTACTTCGACAACGACCACCACCACTTCCTCTACGTCCGTGCCCCAGACTTCCGTGGTTGGCACGGCCGGGACCCAGGTCGCCGATGCCAATCGCCGTGCCCAGATTCGCCTGGAATTGGCTGCCAATTACTTTCAGGCCGGGCGCCTGGATGTGGCCATGGACGAGGTAGGGCAAGCTTTGGCTGCCAAGCCCGATTACGCCGATGCATACGGCCTGCTGGGCCTGATCCTCATGCAGAACCAGGACTGGACGCAGGCGGAGATCGCCATGCGCAAGGCCGTGGATCTCAATCCGCGCGACGGCAACCAGATTCACAATTACGGCTGGATGCAATGCCAGCAAAAGCATTTCGACGTAGCCCAGCAGTGGTTTGATAGAGCCTTGCAGGCTCCGGGCTACCGTGAACAGCCCAGGACCCTGCTGGCCAAGGGCATGTGCTACCAGCAGGCGGGACAGTTGGAGCAGGCCTACCAGAACATGTTTCGTGCCTACGAGATGGATGTGGGCAACCCCGCTGCAGGCTACAACCTGGCAAATGTGCTTTGGCTCAAAGGTGATCTGAAGAAGGCGCAGTTCTACATCCGGCGCTTGAATAACAATAGCAATCAGGCCAGTGCGGAAAGCCTCTGGCTGGGGATCAAAATAGACAGGGCATTGCACGACGACATTGGAGTGCGTCAACAGGCCCATCAGTTGCGCGAGCGTTTTCCTCAATCGCGTCAGTGGCTGGCCTATGAACGTGGAGCTTTCAATGAATGAGGCTGCGGTGGAAGAGGAAACTATGCAAAGCGAAGAGCAGGTGCCAACTCAGGGTCAGGCCACGGCCGGAGTCTTGTTGCGTCAGGCACGGGAAGCAGCCCGGATGCAGTTGCCCGTGATGGCTGCGACATTGAAGGTGCCGCAGCACAAGCTGGAGGCGCTGGAGGCCGATGACTATGCGGCTTTTCCCGATCATGTGTTCATGCGTGCCCTGGCCATGGGAATGTGCCGGATCTTGCATATCGATGCCGAATCGGTGCTGGCCAAGCTGCCACGCAGCGAGATCAAAAGCCTTGCCAATGCGGGTCCAGGCATCAACGAGACCGTCAAGGTGCGCAGCAGCTTCAAGGTCACGGGTACACCGCTGGACTCCGGCAACAGCAGCTCTCGCAAGATTGCGGCAGGCGTGCTGATTCTGCTGGCAGCTGCCGCTGCCGTGTACTTTGTGCCATTCCAGCAGATGGTGGACGGCCCCGATGGGGCAGGCGCGCTAGTGCCGGCTCAGGCCCAGTCCGGCCAGACGCCAGTGGTGAGCGCGCCGGCTGCAGAACCGCTTGCCCAGGCCGAGGGCGGCGCACAGGGCAGTTCTGCCACACCCGCGGCGGCAGTGACAGAACCTGTGCCGGTTGCTGCTGCCAGCATGCCAGGCGACGGAGCTGCAGCAAGCGCTCCCGCATCTGCGACAGCTGCCCAAACCGCAGCCGCGGCAGCCGAGGTGGCCACGCCGGCGACCGGCGCTGCCGGCCTGCTGGTGCTGAAGGTGAATACCGGCCAGTCCTGGGTCAAGGTCAAGGACGGAGCCGGCAAGGTGGTGCTGGAAAAGACCCTGTCCAAGGACGAATCTGCGACTGCCGAAGGCCAGTTGCCCCTGTCGGTGATTGTGGGCAATGCCAAGGGCACGCAGGTGACGGTACGTGGCGAACCCTTCGATATCTCGAGCACACGCGACAATGTGGCTCGCTTCGAGGTGAAGTAACCGTTCGAGGTAAAAAGAGTGCAAGATTCTCAAAGCTCGCAGCAGCTCAGCCAGGCGATAGCCATCGCCAGCCCGCTGCCGCGCAAATCGCGCCAGGCCCGTGTGGTGTGGCGCAACAACGTGGTCACTGTCGGGGGCGATGCGCCCGTGCGCGTGCAGTCCATGACCAATACCGACACCGTGGATGCGGTTGAAACCGCCATCCAGGTGCGACAGCTGGCCCAGGCTGGCTCGGAGATGGTGCGCATCACGGTGAACACGCCCGAGGCGGCGGCGGCCGTGCCCTATATCCGTGAGCAGCTCGACCGGATGGGCGAGTATGTGCCGCTGGTGGGGGACTTTCACTACAACGGCCACCGTCTGTTGACCGACTACCCCGACTGCGCCCAGGCGCTGTCCAAGTACCGCATCAACCCCGGCAACGTGGGCAAGGGCGACAAAAAGGACAAGCAGTTCGGCCAGATGATCGAGATCGCTGCAAAGTACGACAAGGCCGTGCGTATCGGCGTGAACTGGGGCTCGCTGGACCAGGAAATCATGGCCGATCTGATGGATCAGAACAGCCGTCGCGAGAGACCCTGGGAGACACGCCAGGTCATGTACGAGGCGCTGATCACCTCGGCCATCAGCTCGGCCGAGCTGGCCAGGAATATCGGCCTGAACCCCGACAACATCATCCTGTCCTGCAAGGTCAGCGGCGTGCAGGATCTGATCTCGGTCTATCGCGAGCTGGCGCGCCGCTGCGACTATGCGCTGCATCTGGGTCTGACCGAGGCCGGCATGGGCACCAAGGGCACGGTGGCATCGACGGCTGCGCTGTCGGTGCTGCTGCAAGAGGGTATTGGCGACACGATTCGCGTCTCGCTCACGCCCCAGCCGGGTGAAGCGCGCACGCAGGAGGTCGTGGTGGCCTCCGAGATTCTGCAGGCTCTGGGCCTGCGCGTGTTCGTGCCCAGCGTCACCGCCTGCCCGGGCTGCGGCCGCACCACCAGCACCACCTTCCAGGAACTGGCCAAGAAGATCGACGATTTCCTGCGTGGTGAAATGCCGGTCTGGCGCACCCAGTTTCCTGGCGTGGAAGCCATGAAGGTGGCCGTGATGGGTTGCATCGTCAACGGCCCCGGCGAGAGCAAGCATGCCGATATCGGCATCAGCCTGCCCGGCAATGGCGAAGCGCCAGCGGCGCCCGTTTTCATTGACGGCGAGAAGGCCTTGACGCTGCGCGGCGAACATATCGCCGAGGAGTTTCAGACCCTGGTGCTGGAATATGTGCAGCGCCGCTACGGCCTGAAGGCCTGAGCGACTCGAGCGCTTGCAGTGGCCCGGCATGCGGGTGGTGATTGCGCTTGCTGGCACAATGCCAGCGAGCCAAGACTTTGGAATTGATAGCTGCTTGCGCGCTATCTGTATGGATTTGAATTAGGTTTCTAGTTGAATGGCATGATTGCCGTGCGCAATATGCTCTTGTTTTGCTAGTAGCCCAAGTGTGAGACTTCACGTGGCCAAGAACGAAAAACTGACCGCCGTCAAAGGCATGAACGACATTCTCCCACCCGATTCGGCGCGTTGGGAGTGGTTTGAAGCCAAGGTGCGCGATCTGATGGGCCGCTTTGCCTATCGCAATATGCGCACCCCCATCGTCGAGCCCACGGCCCTGTTCGTGCGCGGCCTGGGCGAGGTGACCGATATCGTCGAAAAGGAGATGTACTCCTTTGAGGACCGGGCGGATAAGCATGGCCAGGCCGAGCATCTGACCCTGCGTCCTGAAGGTACGGCCGGCGTGGTGCGTTCGGTGGTGGAAAACAATCTGCTGTATGAAGGCGGCAAGCGTCTGTTCTACATCGGGCAGATGTTTCGGCGCGAAAAACCCCAGCGCGGTCGCTATCGCCAGTTCCACCAGGTCGGTGTGGAAGCCCTGGGTTTTGCCGGTCCCGAGCTGGATGCCGAAGTGATTCTGCTGGCCGCTCAACTTTGGAAAGAGCTGGGCATTGAAGGCGTGCGTCTGGAACTCAACAGCCTGGGTCAGCCCGAGGAGCGCAAGACCCACCGCGAGGCGTTGATTGCCTACTTCGAGCAGCACACAGAGGTGATGGACGAGGAAGCCAAGCGCCGCATGTACAGCAACCCGCTGCGCGTGCTGGACACCAAGAATCCTGCCATGCAGGAAATGGTCAACGCAGCTCCCAGGCTGATGGACTATCTGGGCGATGCATCCAAGGCGCATCTGAAGGCCGTGCAGGACATTCTGGATGCCAACGACGTGGCCTGGAGCCTGAACCCGCGTCTGGTGCGCGGCATGGACTACTACAACCTCACGGTGTTCGAGTTCATTACCGACAAGCTGGGTTCGCAGAGCACGATCTGCGGCGGCGGTCGTTACGACTATCTGATCGAGGAAATCGGCGGCAAACCCGCTCCGGCCGTGGGCTGGGGCATGGGTGTGGAGCGCGTGCTCGAAGTGCTCAAGGAGGTGGGGGTAGAGATTCCCCAGCCCGCAGCCGATGTCTACGCCATCATTCCCGACGCCTCGGTGCTGCCTCAGGTCTTCAAGACCGTGCAGCAGCTGCGTGCAGCCGGTGTGGCGGTTCAGATGCATGCAGCGGCCGGCGGCTCGGCCGAGGGCATGGGCTCGATGAAGTCCCAGTTCAAGAAGGCCGATGGCTCGAGTGCACGCTTTGCCCTGATCTTTGGCTCCGACGAGCTGGCCCAGGGCAAGGTGACCGTGAAGTCGCTGCGCGACGGCGAAGGCCAGCAGGTGCAGCAAGCTCTGGCGGATGTGGCCCTGTGGGCCGGCAGCCTAAAATCGGCGGTTTGATTTTCCGCACCTCATTTTCCGACCAGCGTTCCACTCAATCTAAGTAGCCATGGCAAACCATCTCGATCTTGAAGAACAAGAGCAAATTGAGCAGCTCAAGCATTTCTGGAATTCCTGGGGAACTCTGATCACCAGCGTGCTGGTCGTGGTCTTTCTCGGACTGGCCGGCTGGAACGGCTGGCAGTACTGGCAAAAGCGTCAGGCCACCCAGGCCTCGGCCCTGGAGTTCGCCGTGGACGAAGCGCTGACGGCCAAGGATGCGGCGCGCGCAGACCAGGCTTTCAGCGAGTTGCGGGACAAGTACGCGGGCACGGCACAGGCCGCCCAGACGGCTTTGCTGATGGCCAAGGCCTCGGTGGATGCCGGCAAGCTCGATGACGCCAAGGCTCAGCTGAGCTGGGTGGCCGACAAGGGCGATGAAAGCTTCAAGGCCCTGGCTCGCATTCGTCTGTCTTCCGTGCTGGAGCAGCAAAAAAGCTATGACGAAGGCCTGAAGGTGCTTGAGGCGGCCATGCCCGAGTCCTATGCCGGTCTGCAGGCTGATCGCCGTGGCGATCTGTATGTGGCGCTGGGCAAGCAGGCTGAGGCGGTTGCCCAGTACCAGGCTGCCTACAAGGCACTGGACAAGGATCTGGACTACCGCCATCTGGTGGAATTCAAGCTGAACGCGCTGGGCGTGGCTCCTGAAGCCGCAACCCTGGTCAAGACAACGCCGTCGGAGAAATAATCTTGAAGACTTTTGCCCATCAAGTGAAGTCCGCTGCCCCCGCAGCGCAATCCGCAGCCCGTGTGCTGGTGTTGACTGCTGTGGCCGCGTCGCTGGCTGCCTGCTCCATGTTCGGCGGCAAGGACAAGCCCAAGCCCCTGGACCTGGGGGCCAATCCGGGCAAGATCGCGGTGCATCAGGCTTGGTCGGCCAAGCTCGGCAACGAAGTGCCTCTGGCCATGCCTGCGCTGGTGCAGGGCAATACCGTCACCGTGGTCACCAAGGATGGCAGCGTTACGACGCTTGATGGCAATACCGGCAGCCAGCTGGGCAAGTTCAGTGCGGGCGAGCCGCTGACCACCGGTGTGGGCAGCGACGGACAGCGCACGGCGGTGGTTACACGCAGCAACCAGCTCATGGTGTTTGCCGAAGGCAAGCAGCTGTGGAAGAACAATCTGACTGCCGCAGTCTATACGCCGCCTCTGGTGGCTGGCGGCCGCGTGTTCGTGATGGCGGCGGACCGTTCTCTGGCGGCCTTCGATGCCAATACGGGTCGTGAGCTGTGGTCGGTTGAAGGCCCCAGCAATGAACCGCTTATTCTGCGCCAGCCAGGCGTTTTGCAGGCCGTTGGTAATAATCTGGTGGTAGGCGTGTCCGGACGTCTGGCAGGTGTTGATCCTGACAATGGCTCGGTGCGCTGGATGGCTCCTCTGGCCGCACCGCGCGGGACCAACGATGTGGAGCGACTGGTGGATCTGGTCGGTCCCGTCAGCCGTGTGGGCAGCAGTGTCTGCGCACGTGCGTTCCAGGCCTCGGTGGGGTGCGTGGATGTGAGCACGGCCAATGTGCGCTGGACGCAGACCTCCAAGGGTAGCGATGGCGTGGCGGGCGACGAGCAGGCCGTGTTTGGCGCCGAAAGCAACGGCACGGTACAGGCCTGGAATCGTGCAGACGGTCAGCGTCTGTGGTCCATCGACAAGCTGCAGTACCGCAAGCTGACGGCACCTCTGGTGCTGGGCCGCTCCGTGGTGCTGGCCGATGATTTGGGGACAGTGCATATGCTCTCGCGTGAAGACGGCTCTGCACTGGCCCGTTTGGAAACTGACAAGGCAGGAGTTGCCACTTCCCCGGTTGTCGCCGCCAATACTCTGGTGATCGTCAGCCGAAGCGGAACTGTGTATGGCTTCAAGCCGGATTGATAGGTTGTTTTTGGAATGAAGCCAGTTATTGCCCTGGTAGGGCGCCCCAATGTGGGCAAGTCGACGCTGTTCAATCGACTCACGAAGTCGAGGGATGCCATCGTCGCCGACTTTGCAGGGCTGACGCGTGACCGCCATTACGGCCAGGGCCGTCAGGGCAAGCATGAGTACATCGTCATCGATACGGGCGGCTTCGAGCCGGATGCATCGCGCGGCATCTTCAAGGAGATGGCCAAGCAGACGCAGCAAGCCGTGGCGGAAGCCGATGTCGTGATCTTCGTGCTGGATGCGCGTGCCGGTCTGTCCGGTCAGGATCACGAGATCGGCAACTACCTGCGCCGTCTGGGCAAGCCCACCATTCTGGTGGCCAACAAGGCCGAAGGCATGAAGGATGGCGTGCAGCTGTCCGAGTTCTATGAACTGGGCCTCGGTGAGGTCGTGCCCGTGTCTGCCGCCCACGGTCAGGGTGTGCGCAGCCTGGTCGATGCAGCCCTGGGTCTGCTGAATCTGCCTGAGCCTGAAGACGAGGTCTTTGGCGAGGAAGATCAGAAGCCCGTGCGTCTGGCGGTGGCAGGTCGTCCCAATGCTGGCAAGTCCACGCTGATCAATACCTGGCTGGGTGAAGAGCGCCTGGTGGCTTTTGACATGCCCGGCACCACGCGCGATGCGATCACGGTGCCTTTTGAGCGCAATGGCCAGAAGTTCGAGCTGATCGACACCGCAGGTCTGCGCCGCAAGGGCAAGGTGTTCGAAGCCATCGAGAAATTCTCGGTGGTCAAGACGCTACAGGCCATCGAAGGCGCCAACGTCGTGCTGCTGCTGATCGATGCCACGCAAGGCGTGACCGACCAGGACGCCCATATTGCGGGCTATATCCTGGAAAGCGGCCGCTCGGTCGTGCTGGGCATCAACAAATGGGATGCCGTGGATGACTACCAGCGTCAGATGCTGGAGCGCTCCATCGAGACGCGCCTGTCCTTCCTGAAGTTTGCGCCGCTGCACTTCATCTCGGCACAAAAGCGCCAGGGTCTCGAGCCGCTGTGGAAATCCATCATCCAGGCCCATCGTGCAGCCACCTGCAAGATGCCTACTCCTGTGCTGACACGCATTCTGATGGAGTCGATCCAGTTCCAGACGCCCAAGAAGGTGGGAGCCTATCGTCCCAAGATGCGCTATGCCCACCAGGGCGGCATGAACCCGCCCATCATCGTGATCCATGGCAACTCGCTGGAACTGGTCACCGATGCGTACAAGCGCTTTCTGGAAGGTCGTTTCCGCAAGGAGTTCAATCTTGTCGGCACCCCGTTGCGCATCGACTTGAAAACCTCCCATAATCCTTACGCCGACAAGGATTAATAGCTGTCTGCTGGTGCCTACGGGAAAACCCTTTTCGCTGTTTTTCCCGGGCCCTGTGGTAATGTGTCGGTTTACAACAACACTCTTCGAACACGGAGAATATCGTGAGCAATAAAGGTCAACTCCTCCAAGATCCGTTCCTGAACGCACTGCGTCGTGAACATGTGCCGGTCTCCATCTATCTGGTCAACGGCATCAAGCTGCAGGGCCAAATCGAGTCGTTCGACCAATATGTGGTGCTTTTGCGCAACACTGTGACCCAGATGGTATACAAGCACGCCATCTCCACCATCGTTCCCGGTCGCGCCGTGAACTTCTCGGCCGCTACTCCGGCTGACAACGACGCCGCTGCTGCCTAAGCTTTCTTGCGTCAACGCCCGCCGGCTAGTCCGGCGCGGCTCTTACCCTACGGGACAGGTATTTGAGTTCTGAATCCTTTGAACGTTCCGCGTCTGCGCCAGTGCTGCTGGTGGGCGTGGAATTTGGTGTTCCCCATTTCGATGACGAGCTGGAAGAGCTGGGCCTGCTGGCACAGACTGCTGGCTTGCAACCCGTGGCGCGCTTGACCTGCAAGCGCAAAGCTCCCGATCCCGCGTTGTTCGTGGGCAGTGGCAAGGCGGATGAGATCCGCATGCTGGCCCAGATGCACGGCGCCAAGGAAGTCTGGTTCGACCAGGCTCTGAGCCCGGCGCAGCAGCGCAATCTGGAGCGCCATATCCAGATGCCGGTCAACGACCGGACCATGCTGATCCTGGAAATCTTCGCCCAGCGTGCACGCAGCCATGAAGGCAAACTGCAGGTGGAACTGGCTCGCCTGCAATACATCAGCACGCGCCTGGTGCGCCGCTGGAGTCACCTGGAGCGCCAGGCTGGCGGTATCGGTGGCCGTGGCGGCCCCGGTGAAAAGCAGATCGAGCTTGACCGCCGCATGATTGACGATGCCATCAAGCGCACCAAGGAGCGCCTGAAAAAGGTCAAGAAGCAGCGTTCTACGCAGAGGCGTCAGCGCTCGCGTCGCGAAGTTTTCAATATTTCCCTGGTTGGCTATACCAATGCCGGCAAATCCACGCTGTTCAATGCCATGGTGAAGGCTCGCGCCTATGCCGCAGATCAGCTGTTTGCCACGCTGGATACCACCACCCGGCAGATGTATCTGGCGGAGGCCGAGGAGTCGGTTTCCCTGTCGGATACCGTCGGTTTTATTCGTGACTTGCCGCACGGTCTGGTGGATGCTTTCCAGGCCACCTTGCAGGAGGCGATTGACGCCGATCTGCTGCTGCATGTCGTGGATGCATCGAACCCCGGATTCCCCGAACAAATACAACAAGTCCAAAAAGTTCTGGGTGAAATCGGGGCCGATGATGTGCCCCAGATTCTGGTTTTCAACAAGCTGGATGCCATTGAGCCCGAGCGTCAGCCTGCCATGCTGCAGGATATGTATGAGCTCGATGGCACGCCGGTGCCGCGTGTGTTTGTCAGTGCTCGCTCGGGGCAGGGGCTGGCGCAGCTGCGGCAGATGTTGGCTGACCGGGTTTTGCAGGTACGTGAAGAGGCGGCACGCGAAGAAGTCGAGGGGCAGGACGATACGTACTGGATGTCCCCTGATGACGACGCGCAATACTAGGGGCTTGCGTTCCTATTGGGCACAATGCTTGCCATGGTCCATGTCTTTTTGAAAACACAGAGACGTCTCGCATGAATTTTTCACAACGCGTCCATCGCCTGGCGGTGCTGCCGCAACGCATTCGCGGGATGTTCAATTTGAACGATCCGCGCTGGGGTCGTGGCGACAACAACAACGAAGATGGCTCCAAGCCGGACGGCTCGGCACCCGAAGGGGAGCGTCCTCCGATGCCGCCCGCACCCGAGCAGCGACCCCGTCCTTCCTCTCCTCAGCAAGGCCAGCCGCCTGATCTGGAAGAGGTGTGGCGTGATCTCAATCGCAAGCTTTCCGGCCTGTTTGGTGGTGGCTCCGGCAACGGCCGTGGTGTGCCGCCCAGCCGCAGCGGCGGTCAGCCTGGCGAGCCTTTCAACCCCGGCAAAGGAATTTTCCTGATTGCCGGCGTGGCTGTGCTGATCTGGCTGGGTACGGGCTTTTTCATCGTGCAGGAAGGCCAGCAGGCCGTCATCACGCAGTTCGGCAAGTACAAGAGCACCGTGGGAGCGGGCTTCAACTGGCGCCTGCCTTATCCCGTTCAAAAGCATGAGCTGGTCTATGTTTCGCAGATTCGCTCTGCGGAAGTGGGGAGCGACAACATCGTGCGCAGCACGGGGTTGCGTGAATCGGCAATGCTGACCGAGGACGAGAACATCGTCGAGATCAAGTTTGCCGTGCAGTACCGACTGAGCGATGCGCGAGCCTGGCTGTTCGAAAGCCGCAGTCCTTCCGAGGCCGTGATCCAGGTGGCAGAGTCCGCCGTGCGTGAAGTCGTCGGCAAGATGAAGATGGACGCGGCTCTGGCTGAGGAGCGTGACCAGATCGCGCCGCGAGTGCGCGATCTGATGCAGTCCATTCTGGATCGCTACAAGGTGGGCGTTGAGGTGGTGGGCATCAATATGCAGCAAGGCGGCGTGCGGCCGCCCGAGCAGGTGCAGGCCTCGTTTGACGATGTGCTCAAGGCTGGTCAGGAGCGTGAGCGTGCCAAGAATGAGGCCCAGGCTTATGCCAACGATGTGGTGCCCCGTGCTGCGGGTGCAGCGGCGCGTCTGGGTGAGGAGGCTGCTGCCTACAAGTCCAAGATCGTGGCCCAGGCTCAGGGTGATGCCGGACGCTTCAGTTCGCTGTATTCCGAGTACCAGAAGGCTCCTCAGGTCACACGTGACCGTCTTTACATCGATGCGATGCAGCAGGTCTACACCAACGTGACCAAGGTTCTGGTGGAGTCGCGCCAGGGCTCCAATCTGCTGTATCTGCCTCTGGACAAGATCATGCAGAACGTGGGTGGCAGCGCCGCTGCTCCTGCTGCGTCGGGTGATGCAGCTGCCGGCGGCGCAGCTTCGGCTCCAGCCAACGTACGTGTAGTACCCAATCCAGCCGGTGATGCCCGCAGCCGCGATGCGCGCAGCCGTGACCGTGACGCACGCTAGGAGAGAATGCAGTGAATCGAATCGGATTTTTTGTCACCAGCATTCTCGTGGTGCTGGCCTTGCTGAGCTCGACCCTGTTTGTCGTGGATCAGCGTCAGTTCGGTGTGGTCTATGCGCTGGGTCAGATCAAGGAAGTAATCACCGAGCCCGGGCTTAACTTCAAGCTGCCGCCACCGCTGCAGAACGTGCGTTACATCGACAAGCGTCTGCTGACGCTCGACAGCACCGATACCGAGCCCATGCTCACGGCTGAAAAGCAGCGCGTGGTCATCGACTGGTATGTGCGCTGGCGCATCTCCGAGCCTTCGGAATACATCCGTAACGTGGGTCTGGATGAATCTGCCGGTGCCATGCAGCTCAACCGCGTGGTGCGCAATGCCTTTCAGGAAGAGATCAACCGCCGTACCGTGCGTGAGTTGCTGTCTTCCAAGCGTGAAACGCTGATGGCCGACGTCAAGCGTGAAGTGCTGGAAACCGTGCGCGGCTCCAAGCCCTGGGGTGTCGACATCGTCGATGTGCGCATCACTCGCGTGGACTATGCCGAGACCATCACCGAGTCCGTCTATCGCCGTATGGAGGCCGAACGCAAGCGCGTGGCCAACGAGCTGCGCTCCACAGGCGCGGCTGAGGGTGAAAAGATTCGCGCCGAGGCCGACCGTCAACGTGACATCACCATTGCCAATGCCTACCGCGATGCACAGAAGATCAAGGGTGAGGGCGATGCTGAAGCGGCACGGGTCTACGCAGAAGCCTTTGGCAAGGATCCGCAGTTTGCGCAGTTCTATCGCAGTCTGGATGCTTACAAGGAGAGCTTCTCCAAGAAGAGCGATGTGCTGGTGTTAGATCCTTCGCAAAGCGACTTCTTCAAGGCTTATCGCAGTGGCGGCTCCGCTGGCAAATAGGCCTTGGCTTGCGCAAATTCGGATCAGGCATGGTGTTTTGCCGATAGAAATGCCTGTTGTGCATCCTTGTTTGCGCAAGTTCGGAAAGCTCTGACAACGATACAAGCAATGGCCCCTTGAGGGCCATTTTCTATTGGGAGATGGCAATGGACTGGTGGGAGATCCTGGGACTGGCGATCGCCATGTTGCTGGTGCTGGAGGGGCTGCTGCCCCTGTTCGCGCCCGGGCTGTGGCGCCAGCTGTTTTCCCAGTTGCTGCAACTCAGGGATGGGCAGCTGCGCTTTTGCGGATTGCTCTGTATCGCAGCAGGCGCCATCATGCTGGTGCTGCTTTAAATACTGCCGATACTGGCTAGGCCTTAGCGGTCAAATTGGGCAGGGCTGGCAAAGCCGGTAGAATCGCATTTTTAACAGCCTCCCCATTTCTCCATGTCTGCTTGGGTCCTGCCGGATCACATTGCCGATGTTTTGCCCTCCGAGGCACGGCACATCGAAGAATTGCGTCGAGGATTGCTCGATACTGCGCGCAGCTATGGCTATGAGCTTGTCATGCCACCCATGCTGGAGTATCTGGAGTCCTTGCTGACGGGTACAGGCGAAGCTCTTGCCCTTCAAACCTCCAAACTGATTGACCAGCTCTCCGGTCGCACCATGGGCCTGCGTGCAGACATGACGCAGCAGGTGGCACGCATTGATGCACATTTGCTCAATCGCAAGGGCGTAACCCGTCTGTGCTACTGCGGTCCTGTCGTTCATGCGCGCCCCGATCGTCCGCGTGCCACGCGTGAGCCGTTCCAGTTCGGTGCTGAAATCTACGGCCATGAAGGCCTGGAAGCCGACCTCGAAGCCCTGCATCTGGCTCTCGACTGCCTCAAGGGAGCGGGCGTCAAGGACGTCATCGTGGATCTGGCCGATGTGCGCATTGTGCGCAGCCTGCTGGCTGGCGTGATGGTGGACGAGCAGGTGCTGCGTGGCGTGCATGCGGCCCTGGCCTCCAAGGATGCAACCGAGCTGGCTCAGCTGACCCGCGATTTCCCCGAAGCCTCGCGTGAAGGCCTGATGGCGCTGCTGCAGTTGTACGGCGGCATGGAAGTGCTCGATCAAGCTGAAAAGCTGCTGGAGCGCACTGCCGGCGTGCGCAATGTGCTGTCACATTTGCGCTGGCTGGTGCAGCATCTGGATGGCGTCAAGGTCAGCTTCGACCTCGCCGACCTGCGTGGCTACTCCTACTACAGCGGCACGCGCTTTGCGATCTATGTGCCCGGCGGCAGCGATGCCCTGGTGCGCGGTGGCCGTTACGACGAAGTCGGTGCAGTGTTCGGGCGCAATCGTCCCGCTGCCGGCTTCAGTCTCGATATCAAACAACTGGTGGCTGTCGTGCCCGAGCGTCCGCTCAAGGCTGCCATTCGCGCCCCCTGGGGTGATGACGCGCAAGTGGCTGCCGCCATTGCCGCATTGCGCCAGCAGGGCGAGACGGTGGTCTGCGTGCTGCCAGGGCATGAAAGCGAAGTGGATGAGTTCCACTGCGACCGTGAGCTTGCCAATGTCGGCGGGCAATGGGTCGTGCAAGCCATTTAAGGCATTTGACTAATTCTTCGATTTATCGGATTGGAATATGAATACATCCAAAGGTCGCAATGTGGTCGTCGTCGGCACCCAGTGGGGTGATGAGGGCAAGGGCAAGCTGGTTGACTGGCTGACCGAAAGCGCCAACGGCGTCGTGCGTTTCCAGGGCGGTCACAACGCCGGTCACACACTGGTCATCAACGGCGTGAAGACGGCTCTGCACCTGATTCCCAGCGGCATCATGCGTCCCGGCGTGAAGTGCTACATCGGCAACGGTGTGGTGCTCTCCGTGGGCAAGCTGTTTGAAGAAATCGAAGGCCTGGAAAAGGCCGGCGTGCAAGTGCGTGAGCGTCTGCGCGTGTCCGAAGCCTGCCCGCTGATCCTGCCTTTCCACCAGGCTCTGGACGTGGCCCGTGAAGCGGCCCGTGAAAAGGGTGGCGTGCAGAAGATCGGTACCACCGGCAAGGGCATCGGCCCCTCCTATGAAGACAAGATCGCCCGCCGTGCCCTGCGTGTGCAGGACCTGAAGCACCCCGAGCGCTTCGCCACCAAGCTGCGCGAGCTGCTGAGCCTGCACAACCACATTCTGGTGAACGTGCTGGGTTCCAAGAACTTCGACTTCGGCGCCGGCCTGGCTCCCTACATGAAGGACGGCGAAGTTCAGTTCGACGCCGTGTACGAAGAAGCCATGCGTCATGCCGAGCTGATCAAGCCCATGATTGCCGATGTTTCGCGCGAGCTCAATGCCGTTCACGCCGAAGGCGGCAACCTGCTGTTCGAAGGCGCGCAAGGCACGCTGCTGGACGTGGATCACGGCACCTACCCCTATGTCACATCGTCCAACTGCGTGGCCGGCAATGCCGCCGCAGGCGCTGGCGTGGGCCCGGGTCTGCTGCACTACATCCTGGGCATCACCAAGGCTTACTGCACCCGCGTGGGCGGCGGTCCCTTCCCCACCGAGCTGGAATGGGAAAAGGAAGGCACTCCCGGCTGGGTCATGTCCACCGTGGGCGCAGAGAAGGGCGTGACCACCGGTCGTTCGCGCCGCTGCGGCTGGTTCGATGCTGCGTTGCTCAAGCGTTCGGCCCAGATCAACGGTCTGTCCGGCCTGTGCATCACCAAGCTGGACGTGCTGGACGGCATCGAAGAGCTGCAACTGTGCGTGGGCTACGAGCTGGACGGCGAGAAGATCGACCTGCTGCCTCTGGGCGCGGACGATATCGAGCGCTGCAAGCCCATCTACGAATCCATCCCTGGCTGGACAGACTCCACCGTGGGCGTGACCGAATACGACAAGCTGCCCGTGAACGCCCGCCGCTATCTGGACCGTATCGCCGAAGTGACCGGTGTGCCCATTGCCATGGTGTCCACCAGCCCCGACCGCGACCACACCATCCTGATGCACAACCCGTACAGCGCCGCCTGATCGGGCCGGGTTTTACTGAACTTTCAAAGGAACTGTGCCCATGCTGACAGAAGACGGTAAGCACCTGTATGTGAGCTACGACGAGTACCACGGTCTCATCGAAAAGCTCGCCATCAAGATCCACCAGTCCGGCTGGGAATTCGACACCATCCTGTGCCTGGCACGCGGTGGTCTGCGTCCCGGCGACATCCTGAGCCGCATTTTCGACAAGCCCCTGGCCATCATGTCCACCAGCTCCTATCGCGCCGAAGCCGGCACGGTGCAGGGCCATCTGGACATCGGCCGCTTCATCGCCACGCCCAAGGGCGATATTTCCGGCCGCGTGCTGCTGGTGGACGATCTGGCGGACTCGGGCGCCACGCTCAAGGCCGTGATCGCCATGCTCAAGACCAACTACGCACCTATTACGGAGCTGCGCAGCGCCGTGATCTGGACCAAGGGCGTGTCGACCTTCGAGCCTGACTACTCGGTGGACTTCCTGGCCACCAACCCCTGGATTCACCAGCCTTTCGAAGGCTATGACACGCTGAATCCCGAAAAGCTGGCGGAGAAGTGGAAGGTCTGAGGACCCGTCACCGACGTTGGCAAAGGAGCCCTTTTGGGGCTCCTTTTTTTATAGAGCAATGATGTTCATCAATAGATGAGCGTCATGTGCCTTTATTCCAACGGTTTCAAGCTTTTTTAAAGCTGTACCGTAATAAAAGCAGGAGCTAGCTGCTCCTGTTTTTGAATTGTTGTCATGATGCGGCCTGCGCCGATCAGGCAAGCTTGGCGCGGCATTTCAACAAGCTTTGTAAACCAGAAGGCTTGTGTTGGCAGCGGCTGCATTGACGCAGCTACACTGCATGGATTCTGAGAAGGTGGTGGTTGTGGGACGTCTTTCTATTGGGCGCACTGGCGCTGCTGTGGCATTGGTCGTGGGCGTGGGCGCCGCGGCATGGTTGGGGGCTTCGGCCTTTCCCGGTTTCAAGTCTGCCAAGGCAGCCGCTCCTGCGGTCGCTGCCGCTCCTGTGGTCGCGCCCGCGGCGGCAGTTGCAACCGGTGCACCTGTGTCGCCCGCCGCTGTCAAGCCCGCACAGGCTGCGCGTGCAGTGCAAGGCCCAACGCCCATCTTCGTGCTGAATTCCCTGGATGCATCCATCAGCGTGATCGATCCGCAGACCTGGAAGGAGCAGTCGCGCATTCCCACGGGCAAGGAGCCTCATCACCTGTATCTGACGCCAGATGAGAAGTCGCTGGTGGTGGCCAATGCGCTGGGCGATTCGCTGACTCTGGTGGATCCGCGCACGGGTGCCGTGCAGCGCGTGATCCGCGATATCGTGGACCCGTACCACCTGCGCTTTTCGCCGGATATGAAGTGGTTTGTCACGGCAGCCAACCGCCTCAACCACATCGATTTTTACCGCTGGGATGCGGCCACGCAGACGCCGACCCTGGTCAAGCGCGTCTCCACCGGCAAGACGCCCAGCCATTTGTTCATCGACGCGCAGAGCAAGACGCTGTACTCCACCATGCAGGACAGCGACGCCCTGGTGGCCATCGATATCGCCACCCAGACCATCAAGGCCCGAGTGCCCACCGGCCCCATGCCTGCCGACGTCTATGGCAGCCCTGACGGCAAAAAGCTGTTTGTCGGCCTGACGGGCGGCGATGGTGTCGAAGTGTTCGACATCACCGGTCCCGAACCACGCAGCCTGGGTCAGATCAAGACGGCAGCTGGCGCCCATGCCTTCCGCGCCGCCGGCGATGACCGCCATCTGTACGTGAGCAATCGCGTGGCCAATACCATCAGCAAGATCGATATGGTCAGCAGCCAGGTCGTTGCCAATTACCCGGCCCCTGGCGGCCCCGACTGCATGGATGTCTCGGCCGACGGCCGCTACATCTTCGTGGCCTCGCGCTGGGCGCGCAAGCTGTCGGTGATCGACACGGTGGAGAAGAAGGTGGTCAATCAGGTCAATGTGGGCAAGTCGCCTCACGGTGTCTGGACGCTGTCCCACGCCGCGCGCTAAGGTGCTTGTCCCTGCTGCATCGAAACGGCAGGGATGGCTTGGGCTCCGTGTTGACCACCTTAAGGAGGGTGGATGCAAAGACGTTGTTTCATGCTCGGCTCGCTGGTCGGCGGCCTGTCTGCCGTTCCAGCCTTTGCTGCCGAAGCGGCAAAGAAGATGGCTTCAGGCGTTTGCTCCAAGGCGGTCTACCTGACCTTCGACACCGGGCATATGGGCATAGCCCAGCTTGTCGCCCAGGTGCTGCAAAAGCACAAGGTTCCCGTCACATTCTTTGCGGCCAATGAGGCCACGAAGGAGGGGGGCAGCAGTCTGGGCGACTTCTGGGCGCCCTGGTGGAAGGCGCGTGCCGACGAAGGTCACCAGCTCGCATCCCATACCTTCGACCACATGTACTGGCTGGCCGATATCCGCGACAAGGCCTCGGGTCAGGTCACGCACTTCAAGGTCAAGCCCTCGGCCGGGTCCAGAGCCGGTCAGAGCTTTGTGGTATCTGCCGATGAATATCGCCAGGAGATTGCGCGCTCCGCCCAGCGGCTGACCCAGATCACGGGGCGCAAGACCTTGCCGCTGTATCGTGCGCCGGGCGGCAAGACATCGCCCGCGCTGATTGCCGCAGCGCAGCAGGGTGGCTTTCAGCATGTGGGCTGGGCGCCGGCAGGCTTTCTGGGCGACGAGCTGCCCAGCGACAAATATCCGAATGAACGCTTGCTGGCCCAGGCACTCAAAAACATAGGCGGCGGCGATATCTTGCTGGCCCACCTCGGCATCTGGTCGCGCCAGGATCCCTGGGCCCCGGCGGTGCTGGAGCCTCTGATCGTCGGTCTGCTGGATAAGGGTTTTTGCTTTCGTACGCTGGCCGAGCATCCGGCGTACCAGGGCTGGATTGCGCAGCACCGCTGAGTGCTGCAAGAGGAGTGAGTTGTGGATTGGTTGGTTCAGATGTTTGGAGAGGCACAGCAACGCTTGTTTGAAGGCGTGGTTCAGCCGTTTCTGTTCCATTTCGGCATGGCAAACCTGCTCGAAGATGGCTACACGGCCACAGGCTGGCTGCTGGTGGGCTTGCTGCAGATAGCGGTCATGGTCGCGGTGATCGTGCCGCTGCAGCGCTGGAGGCCGGTCGAGCCCGTGGTGGACCGTCAGGCGATTCGTGTGGACATCCTCTATACGCTGATTCATCGGCTGGGACTGTTCAGGCTGGCCTTGTTCTTCACGACGGAGCCGCTGTGGAATTCGCTCATGGGCCAGCTTCATGTCTGGGGCTTGCCGGGCTTTCACCTTGACGACCTTTGGCCGGGTGTGACGGACAATGCCTGGGTCAGCCTGTTGATGTATCTGGTCGTCTTCGATCTGGTCGAGTACTGGATTCATCGAGGCCAGCACGGTTTTACCTGGTGGTGGAAGCTGCATGCCGTGCACCACTCGCAGCGCCAGATGACGGTGTGGAGCGACAACCGCAATCACCTGCTCGACGACGTGATCCATGACGCCATCATCGTGCTGGTGGCACAGCTGATTGGCGTGGCTCCGGGGCAGTTCGTGGCCATCGTGGCCCTGACCCAGCTCAGCGAGAGCTTTCAGCATGCCAACGTGCGCATCTGGTTTGGCCAGCTGGGCGAGCGCCTGTGGATCAGTCCACGCTTTCACCGCCGCCACCACGCCATCGGTATCGGCCACGAACCCATGGCGCCCGTGCGCAACAAGAAGGTGCATGGCAACAATTTCGGCGTATTGTTGCCTTGGTGGGACATATTGTTTGGCACGGCCAACTTTGATCTGCGCTATGACCCCACGGGCATTCGCGATCAGGTGCAAGCGAATGCAAAAGGTCAATTGCGCGACTATGGCCGTGGCTTCTGGGCGCAGCAGTGGCTGGCTGTCCTGCGATTGATGGGTCGCGCATAAGTCAATCCTTGAGTATGCTTGCCAGCATGAGCTTGCTACTCGACTCTTTTTGGCGTGCCATGGCGTATTGCCTGCATAAGCGGGTCATTGTCTGGTCACTCCTGCCGCTGCTGGCCATGGCCTTGATGGCCTGGCTTCTGGGTTACTTCTTCTGGGCCGATGCGGTCCTCAAGGTGCAAAGCCTGCTGGACGGGGTGGGCTGGCTGCATTCCTTATGGCTATGGCTGCAGGGGCTGGGCCTTGGGTATGCCTCGGAGGTGGTGGCTTCCATTTTTGTTGTGTTGGGCGCAATGCCGGTACTCGTGGTGCTGGTTTTGCTGCTGGTGGGCCTGTTCATGGCGCCTGTGCTGACACAGCTGGTGGCCGAGAAACGCTTTGTCGGGCTCGAGAAAAAGCATGGTGGTTCCACCGTAGCCAGCCTGGTCTGGTCGGGCGGCTCCACGTTGATTGCGCTACTGGCCTTGTTTGTCACTCTGCCGCTATGGGTGTTCCCGCCGCTGATGCTGGTGGTGGCGCCTTTGATCTGGGGATGGCTCACCTACAGGGTCATGGCATTTGACGCCTTGTCCGAGCATGCCAGCAAGGACGAGCGCCGGGCCCTGTTTGCCCGTCACCGCATGTCGCTCATTCTGATGGGTGTGATCTGCGGCTATCTGGGCGCAGCACCTGGTGTGGTCTGGATTTCCGGGCTGCTGTTCCTGGCCGCTTTCTGGATTCTGGTTCCGATTGCGATCTGGATCTATGCGCTGGTGTTTGCCTTCTCTGCACTGTGGTTTGCTCACTTCTGCCTGGCGGCGCTGGAGCAAATGAGGGCGCAGACCATGCCAAGTGCTGCCGACCCGCAGGTCCCGTTTGCACCTGGTGCAGATGATTCGGATGGTGCAGCTTCGGTGGCTCGCTGAGAAGCGTCTGCAGCAGGGCGAATCAGGTGTCATGCACCAAAAACAATCCTATTTCCAAATTGCACCATATTGGTGCAATGATATTCACCAAGATGGTGCAATTGTGAGGCGTGCTCTGGCAGTGAGACAATGCGCGTCTGTTTGGTGCAGTTTGCAGATGCAGCTCTGGTAAGTGCCTATGTCTTGTGCCGAATATCTTTACACCAAGGCTCGGTTTCGGTGCGCAGATGTTGTTGTGAGGCGCCGAGTTCGAGTTGGCACGCAAACTGCTAGATACTATTCATTCTTTATTTGATCAGCCAAAGTTGGCAGGAGAGATCTAATGGCGAAGACCGTTGCAGACGTGATGCAGATGGTGCAGGATAACGAGGTCAAGTTCGTGGACCTGCGCTTTACCGATACCCGCGGCAAGGAACAGCACGTGACCGTGCCCGTGTCGCACTTCGACGAGGACAAGTTCGCCTCGGGCCATGCTTTCGACGGTTCTTCCGTTGCCGGCTGGAAGGGTATCGAAGCCTCGGACATGCAGCTGGTTCCCGATCCCAACACTGCCAATATCGATCCCTTCTTCGAAGAAACCACACTGATTCTGCAGTGCGATGTGATCGAACCCGGTGATGGCAAGGCCTACGACCGCGATCCCCGCTCCATCGCCAAGCGTGCCGAAGCCTATCTGAAGGCTTCCGGCCTGGGCGATACCGCTTACTTCGGTCCCGAACCCGAATTCTTCATCTTCGACGGCGTGCGCTGGGGTACAGAGCCTCACAACCCCTTCTTCGAAATCGAAGAATACGAGGCTCCCTGGAACACCGGCACCAAGTTCGAAACCGGTAACCGTGGTCACCGTCCTCGCGTCAAGGGTGGCTACTTCCCCGTTCCTCCTGTCGACAGCACCCAGGACATGCGTGCAGAGATGTCGCTGCTGCTGGAAGCGGTCGGCATCCCTGTCGAAGTGTTCCACCATGAAGTGGCCGGCGCCGGTCAGAACGAAATCGGCACACGCTTCTCGACCCTGGTCGAGCGTGCCGACTGGACACAGCTGCAGAAGTACATCATCTGGAACGTGGCCAACACCTACGGCAAGACGGCAACCTTCATGCCCAAGCCCTACGCTGGCGATAACGGCTCCGGCATGCACGTGCACCAGTCCGTGTGGAAGGATGGCAAGAACCTGTTTGCCGGCGACGGCTATGCCGGCCTGTCCGACTTCGCCCTGTACTACATCGGCGGCATCATCAAGCACGCTCGTGCGCTGAACGCCATCACCAATCCCGGCACCAACAGCTACAAGCGTCTGGTTCCCGGCTTCGAAGCGCCCGTGAAGCTGGCCTACTCGGCCAAGAATCGCTCGGCCTCCATCCGTATTCCTTACGTCAGCAATCCCAAGGCTCGTCGCGTGGAAGCCCGCTTCCCCGATCCTCTGATGAACCCCTACCTGGGTTTCGCAGCTCTGCTGATGGCCGGCCTGGACGGCGTGGAAAACAAGATCCATCCCGGCGAAGCCGCGACCAAGGATCTCTACCACCTGCCTCCCGAGGAAGACAAGCTGGTGCCTACCGTCTGCCACAGCCTGGATCAGGCTCTGGAAGCCCTGGACGCCGACCGTGCGTTCCTGACCAAGGGCGGTGTGTTCTCCGACAGCATGCTGGATGCCTACATCGAGCTGAAGATGGGCGAAGTGACTCGCTATCGCCAGTCGGTGCACCCTGTCGAATACGATATGTACTTCTCGCTGTAAAGCAGAGGTCAAAAAAGGCGGCGCAAGCCGCCTTTTTTATTGAGCGCCCGCTGCGGCGGGCGTGGCAGCAAAGGAACCAAACGGGTTGGTGGCGGTCAAGTAGTCAATAAAAGCCGCAGGCTTGGAGCGATACTCAGGGTATTGCGGACTTGCGGCCGCCGTCTGCCTGAGAGGACCGAATGAAGAAGTTTTATGTGTTGTCGTTGCTGTGTCTTGCATCCGGGCTGGTTTCTGCCCAGGATGTGATCTACCGCTGCGGCAATGAGTACACCAACAATGTTTCGCAGGCCAAGGCCAAAGGGTGCAAGCCGGTCGATGGCAGTGGCGTGACGGTGATTCACGGCACCAGGCCCTCGGGTGGCAATGCCGCTGCGGCTGCGGCCAAGCCCAAGCCGGCAAGTAGCTCTGCATCGAGCGCGCCGGCCCCGGCTCGCAGCGACAATGCCGCGCAGAAAGCGCGTGACTCCGATGCACGAGCCATCCTGCAAGGCGAGCTGAACAAGGCCCAGGCCAGACTGTCCGAGCTGAAGGCGGAGTACAACGATGGCAACCCCGTGCGCACGGCGCTGGAGTTGCGCAATCCTCAGGGCTACCCGGAGCGGGTGGCCAGGCTCAAGGCCGATATCACACGTCAGGAAAGTGATATCGCAGGCATCAGGCGAGAGCTGGACCGGCTGCCTGCGGTCAATTAATCCGGCCCCTGGGGCTGGTCATTTTTGGTCTATCGAATGAGTTCCACTGCAGCCCCGCTCCCCGATATCGCCAGGCCTGATCCGGATCAGGCCAATGCTCACGGCTACCAGTCGCTGGACTGGCTTTGCACCCTGATTGCCGTGCTTGACGAGTATGGCATGGTGCGCTTCGTCAACGCGGCGCTGGAAAACGCCCTGGGCCAGTCGCGCCGCATCATGGTCGGCAGTGACTTCGCCACCTGCTTTGCCGAGCCTGCCTTGCTGGACAAGGCGCTCAGCGGCGCCCGTTCCAACGACTTTGCTGCGCTGCGCTTCGAGGCCAGCCTGCTGCGCCTGGGGCAGGAGCCCTTGCCGATTCACGCGGCGGTTTCGCTGGCCGAGAAGGCCGGTCATGTCATGGTGGAGATGTGGCCGCTGGAGCAGCAGGCCCGTCAGGATCGCGAGGAGCGCATCCGAGAGCAGGCGCTGGCGAACAAGGAACTGATCCGCAATCTGGCGCACGAGATCAAGAATCCGCTGGGCGGCATTCGCGGCGCGGCCCAGTTGCTGCAGATGGATCTGGTCACGCCCGAGTTGCTGGAATACACCACGGTCATCATTCACGAGGCCGATCGCCTGCAGGCGCTGGTGGACAGATTGCTGGCCCCGCATCGCCACCCGCATGAGGTGGGCGACGTCAACATCCACGAGGTCTGCGAGCGCGTGCGTTCGCTGGTGCTGGTCGAGCATCCTCAGGGGCTCAAGATCACGCGCGACTATGACATTTCCATTCCCGAGTTCAGAGGCGACAGCGCACAGCTGATACAGGCTCTGCTCAATATCGTTCAGAACGCGGCACAGGCGCTGGGGCGGCGCATTGCAGAGGGCGATGCCGAGATCATTCTGAAGACGCGTGTGGCCAGACAGGTCACTCTGGGGCGCGAGCGCTACAGATTGGCACTGGAATTGCATGTAATCGACAACGGGTCAGGCGTGCCAGATGCCATCAAGGAGCGGATTTTCTATCCTTTGGTCTCAGGCAGAGACGGCGGATCCGGCCTGGGGCTGACGCTGGCTCAGACCTTTGTGCAGCGTCACCATGGCCTGATCGAGTGCGAGAGCCAGCCGGGGAGGACGGATTTCCGAATCCTGATACCACTGCCATAAAGCCTGACATTATCAATATGCAGAAGAAGGGAAGGATGTTGCACGAATGAAGCCAATCTGGATTGTGGACGACGACCCTTCCATCCGCTTTGTGCTTGAAAAGGCACTGGGGCGTGAAGGCTGGCCCATTCGCAGCTTTACCCAGCCGCGTGATGTGCTCAAGGCCCTGGCTGATGTGGACAACAGCGATCCCGAGCGTCAGGCTCCACAGGTGCTGGTCAGCGATATACGCATGCCTGGCGGTTCGGGCCTTGAGCTGTTGGAGCAGGTCAGGGCGCAGCAGCCTGGACTGCCCATGATCATCATGACGGCCTATTCCGATCTGGACAGTGCCGTCTCGGCGTTCCAGCGTGGGGCCTTCGAGTATCTGCCCAAGCCCTTCGACGTACCCAAGGCCGTAGAGTTGATCCG
Source organism: Comamonas sp. HJ-2 (assembly GCF_053615495.1). Lineage (NCBI taxonomy): Bacteria > Pseudomonadati > Pseudomonadota > Betaproteobacteria > Burkholderiales > Comamonadaceae > Comamonas > Comamonas sp. HJ-2. The sequence continues at coordinate 104,809 of NZ_JBSIFD010000006.1, forward strand.
GCGCGCCGTCGAGGAAAGCCAGCGCGAGGAGGTGGCGGATGTGCAGGCTCCGGTGCAGGCGGAAATGCTGGGTCAGGCACCCGCCATGCAGGACGTGTTTCGCGCCATCGGCAGACTGAGCCAGAGTCATGTCACGGTGCTGATCACCGGGGAGTCCGGTGCCGGCAAGGAGCTGGTGGCACGGGCTCTGCACAAGCATTCTCCGGTTGCCGGCGGACCGTTTGTGGCCATCAATACCGCAGCCATCCCGAAAGATCTGCTGGAGTCCGAGCTGTTCGGCCACGAGCGCGGCGCCTTTACCGGCGCGCAGACCCAGCGCAGGGGGCGTTTCGAGCAGGCCGAAGGCGGTACGCTGTTTCTCGATGAAATCGGAGACATGCCGTTCGAGCTGCAGACGCGTCTGCTGCGGGTGCTCTCCGACGGTCATTTCTACCGGGTTGGCGGACATCAGGCCGTCAAGGCCCATGTGCGTGTGATTGCGGCGACGCACCAGGATCTGGAGTTGCGCGTCAAGGACGGAGCTTTCCGCGAGGACTTGTTCCATCGCCTGAATGTGATCCGTCTGCGCCTGCCTGCATTGCGCGAGCGCAAGGAAGACGTGCCCATGCTGACCCAGCATTTCCTGCAGCAAAGCGCGCGTCAGCTGGGGGTTGAGCCCAAACGCATGAGCACGGCCGCCATGAGCCGCCTGCAGGCCTTCAACTTCCCGGGCAATGTGCGCCAGCTGGAAAACATCTGCCACTGGTTGACCGTCATGGCTCCGGCCCAGCAGATTGCACTCAAGGACTTGCCGCCCGAAGTGCTGGGCAGCTCTGCACCGGTGAGCACAGCAGTCTTTGCCGGCGCATTGAGCAGTGGTGTGGGCCTGGACCAGTCCAGGGCAAATCTGCCTGAGGCGGCATCCATGTCCGTGCCAGGCACTGCGGCAACGCCTTTGACCGAAGCTCCGGCATTGACCGAGGGCTGGCTGGAAGGGTTGGGCAAGCAGGCCGAGGAGCTTTTGTCGCAAGGCCACCACGATGTATGGGATCAGCTGTCCCATCAGTTCGAGGCTCAGTTGCTGCGAACGGCCCTGGCAGCCACACATGGTCGCAGAGTCGAGGCTGCCAGCCGGCTGGGGATTGGCCGCAACACCATCACCCGGAAGCTGCAGGAGCTGGGGCTGGAAAACGAGAATTTCGACTGAAGCAGTGAAGTGGTCACTTGCTTTCGCGGTGGGTTTTATCCGTCCTACATGGTGCAATCACGGTTGACGACATAAGGCAGATGGCGCAGGGATAAAAATCAACAGGCCTTTTGTTGATTGGACTGTTTGCGTTGTCTGCCTTGCCTTTACCCATCTCTTTCCCGCCTGCACCGGAGTCTTTTCCGCGGGATGCGAACGCCTTGTCGCCATTGCTGCAGATGCCGGAGGCCGAGGAGGCCTTCTGGCACGAGCGCTATATGTGCGAGCCTTACTTTGTCCCGGGGCGTAGCTTTGATCAGTATTACCCCGCCTATCTGCTGGGCTGGCAGGCCGGCAGATATCGGGCTCGGCAGACGGCTTCGGGGAGGAGCAGGAGTTTCGAATCCCTGGAGGCCGAGTTGCGCCAGCATTGGTCGCGGCATTGCGGGGGCAGCCTGCTGGACTGGTCTCAGGTCAGAGCAGCCGTCAAGGCAGCCTGGCGCCGTGCGATTGTTCCACCTGTGTCCAAGCCTTGCGCGGAGGCTGTACTGGGCCAGATGGCGAAGAACAGTCTTGCTCTGGCATTACAGGCAGGACGGCGTTTTGCGCAAAGCTCCAGACTGTTCTTGACGACTGCGGACTCCAGCATGGCTGTCGATGCCCTGCGCCGCTTCTCGCAGGATTCGCACAAGCTGGTTTCCGAACTGGAGGAGCTGCTTGATGGTGTTCCGGTCGCCCCGCTATCCATGGCCTTGGATGAGGGCGGTCTGCTGGAGCGAGTGCGCAAGACCTGGCTTGACTACTTGGGGGAGACGGCGGCCGAAACCTGGCTGGATGTGCTGCGGCGCTTGCAGACCTGGCTGGAGCGCACGGAGCACACTGTTCAGCTGGATTTGCCGGTCAAAGTCGCCAAGCTGCTCAAACGCCATGTGATGCTGTTGCGTGGCCAACTGCAGGCCTTGCAGTGGCTGAGCCATGGCGCCGCCTGATCCGCGTCCCGCCTCAGTCCAGTGTGACAACCACGGGGGCGTGGTCGCTGGGCTGTTTGTTCTTGCGCGGAGCGCGGTCCACGCTGCAGGCGCTGACCTTGCTCTTGAGAGCCTCGCTGACCAGAATATGGTCGATGCGCAGGCCGCGATTCTTCTGAAAGCCCAGCATGCGGTAATCCCACCAGGAGTAGCTTTTTTCCGGCTGTTCGAACATGCGGAAGGCATCGCTCAAGCCCAGTTGCAGCAGGCGCTGGAAATGGTCGCGCTCTTCCACCGTGTGGTGGATCGTGTCCTTGAGGCCGACGGGGTCGTAGGAGTCGCGATCTTCGGGAGCCACGTTGAAGTCCCCCACCAGCACCAGGCGCGGATGCAGGGTCATCTGGTTCTGGATCCAATCGTGCAACGCCTGCAGCCAGCGCATCTTGTAGGCAAATTTTTCCGAGCCAGGTTCCTGGCCGTTGACGAAGTAGCCGTTGATCAGACGAATTTCGCCGTTCGGCGAGTCTATGGTCGTGGCAATGATGCGGGCCTGTTCGTCGTCAAGCCCGGGAATGTTGCGCACCACATCGCGCCCCGTGTCGCGCGTGATCCAGGCCACGCCGTTATAAGTCTTCTGGCCGTGGCTGACTGCCTTGTAGCCAGCTTCCTCGAACGCCATGTGCGGGAACTTGTCGTCGGTGAGCTTGAGCTCCTGCAGTCCCAGTGCATCGACGGGGTTGGCGGCAAGCCAGTCCAGCACCTGCGGCAGTCGTACGGACAAGGAGTTCACATTCCAGGTGGCAATTTTCATTGTCATATAAGCCCACTTGATTTCAATGGGTTGCGTATCTGATTTTTAGGTTCCTAGCTCTAGCTACCCAGCTAGCTACCTAAAAAAGGTGTTCAAAAGATGGTCGTGCTTTCAGCTCCTTCTATCGTATCAGCCACATAGTTCCCGCTGAGCGAGCGCGTTTTGGAATAAGGCGGCCAAGTTGCAGTCGCAAGCCTATGAGTGATGAACATGCCTTTGAGCCGTCGCACATGTGGCATCACATGCACATGCACGTGCACGTGCCGTGCCGGTGTCACAGCCAGAGTGCGATCAGGCTACGCACAAGCTCCAGGGCCTTGACGGCTTGCACCAGAGAGGTGATTGCGCCATGTCACAGCAACAAGGCTGGTTCGGCATCTCCGTCAGGCTCGTATTTGGGCGAGTGCCATTGGCTAAAACATATGACGGATACCGACGCCGAAGCCTGTCTGGTTGATTCCGGCGACCGGCAGGCTGCCAGCCTGGCCGCTGCTAGCGCTGAATGTGGCATTGCCGCTGTTCTTCATGTGTCCCAGTGACGCGTAGGCGGCGGTTCGTTTGGAGAAGTGGTAGGTGCCACGCAGCACCATGAACTGGCCTTTGTCGCTATTGGACTTGTACTGGAGCCGGTAGTACTGGGTGTCGAAAGTCCATGCCCCTGCGGGATATGAAAGGCCGACGAACCACAGGTCGCTGCGGGGGGAGACCTTGTAGCCATCGTTGTCGCGGCGCAGAAATCCCGCTCCAATCTTGATTCCGTTGAATTTCACATAACCGTTGAGCATGGTGCGCTTGTCGCTCATGCTGCTTTGGCTTAGACCACCAAATGCACCTGAGCCCCCCTTGAGCACGTCATGAGCCAGCGCAGTCCCCCAACTGGCGGAGTCGTACTTGAGCAACATCGACCATTCGCGGCAAGCATTCCTGTCGGTGCCACTCTCGCCGGCACAATTTGTGCCGGCGGGGCTAGGGCCAGCATTGACCGTATCGCGCCCAAAGCTGTAGGTCATGCCCACGGTCAGTCCTGAGAATGTGCCCTTGTAGGAGATGGCGTTGTCGGCGCGTGCATTCGGAAAATAGCTGTCGAAGTTCGCAATGCTGTGCATACCCGGCCCGATGACATCGGCGTCATGCATCGACCAAAACAGCATCGTGTACTGCCGGCCCAGGCCAACCTGACCCCAGGGGCCGTTCAGGCCAACAAACGACTGTCGCCCAAACCCGCGCCCACCTTGGTTCAAGACGCCCGAATCAGGTGCGATGCCCATTTCGAGAACGAACTGGGCACTTATTCCTCCCCCCAAATCTTCACGGCCACGAAATCCCAGCCTGGATGGAATGTTGCCCGCATTGCTGGGGATGCGCGTGAGCCCAGAACCAGTGGCACCCACATGGTTGATGTGCTCGACAGCGGTGTCGAGCAGCCCATAGATTGTGATGCTTGCTTGGGCATGACAGGTGCCTCCCACCCACAGGAATGCAGCGGCACAGAAAAATTGCTTGTTCATCGGGGTCTCCTCCAGCATTGCGGTCCAACGTTCGCATGCACCTCAGGCGATAGCCGTCGGCAGTGGCGAGCAATCAGCCTGTTCGCTGAGCTCCATCAGCAGCTGCATACACAACTGTCCGCGCTCGGCAGCGCGCTCATGCCACAGGTTGTGTTGCTCGAGCGGATCGGCGTGCAGGTCGTAGAGCTCGCACAGCTCGGGCAAGTTGCTCAAGGTCAGGCGCCATTCTTCGTTGACGAGGCTGCGAAGGCGGTAGCGGTGCGTTCTTCCGTGCGGCAGCACCACGGGCTCGCTTTCGACAATGACACCAGGGCGCGATGGGACTGTTTGCGACTGCCCGTCCAGCCAGGGCAGCAGATTGAGTCCCTGAATCCCGTTGTAGGGGGCGAGCCCGCAGCGCGCCAGCACGGTCTTGGCAATGTCGATGGTTCCGGATGGCAGATCCAGGACTGGAGGAGCGGCCCGGCTGCATGGGTCCTTCCAGATGAAGGGTACGCGCGTGAGCCCACTGAAATGCATGGCACCCTTGAGCACGATGCCGTGGTCGCCCATCATGTCGCCGTGGTCGCTGGTGAAGATGATGACGGTGTCGTCCTCTATGCCCAACTCCTGAAGAGTTTGGAGTAACTGCCCGACCTGCTCGTCGATCATGCTCACCATGCCGTAGGTCAGGGCCAGCGTTTCCTGGCATTCACGGCTGGTTACGGCGTAGGCGCCGTAACCCTCGCGGGAGCTGCCCTCTCTGGTATAGCGATGAACGTCGACCAGCAGTTGAGAGTTTCCGGGCTTGCCGAAGCTGGGCGGCAATGGCATGTCCGCAGGCTGGTACATATCCCAGAACCGTCCCGGAGGGGTGAACGGATGGTGCGGATCGGGAAAGGACAGGTTGAGAAAGAACGGCTTGCCGGGTGAACCCTGCACATGCTTTCTGAGCCAATCGCAGCCGCGCTCCCCCACCCAGGCCGAGGGGTACAGTGCCTCGGGCATGGCCGTGCGCCATGCCTGCGGCGCGCTGTAGCCTGGCGAAGGCAGGGCGTTGGCACGGCCGCGCAGACTGTCGGGTGCGGGGTGGCGTTGGGCCAGCCAGCGGGCATAGTCACCGTCGACCTGGTCGCCGTGGAACGTAGCCAGCTCCACGTGTTCGAAGCCGTAGTAAGGGGTGGTCACCGCCATGCGCTTGCCACTGCGCCAATCGGGCGTCCATTCGTTCAAATACCCGTCGCCGTCACGCTGGCGCTTTCGTGCGTCCAGTAGATCGAGCGGCGGCGCAACACCTTGGTCACCCTGGCTCCAGCGACGGCGTGCCGGGCCGTCATAGCCAAAAGACTGCAGGTGAGACTTGCCTATGAGTGCCGTGGCATAGCCTCCTGCGCGCAGCAGTTCCACAAAGGTAGTGTGATCGCGCGAGAGACTGATGCCGTTGTGCACCACGCCATGCAGCGATGGCAGCCGTCCGGTCATCAGCGTGGCGCGATTGGACATGCAGGTGGTGCTGGCCGCATGGAAGTTACTGGCGCGTACGCCGGTGCGGGCCAGGCGGTCGATGTTCGGCGTCCTTAGCAGCGTGTTGCCCGCGCAGCCCAGGTGGTCGGCACGCTGCTGGTCGGTGACGATCAGCAGCACGTTGGGAGTCTTGTTCGTCATGGGGCCGGCTTTCAGTCGGCAGTGATGCCAAGTTCTTTCACAAGCTTGCCGTAGCGCTTGTAGTCGGCGCGGGTCTTTTCGGCGAAAGCGCTGCGTGGCTGGTTTTCCACGATCTGGTACAGGTTTCTGAACTGGGCTTCGACCTCGGGCTTGGCCAGAATCTCGCGCAAGGTTTTGTTGATATCGTCAGCCAGCGCCGGGTCCATGTTGCGGGGGCCATAGACGCCGAAGGAAATGTCGACCTCCACCCCTGCAAAGCCTTGTTCCTGCATGGTTGGCAAGCTGGGCAGAAAAGAGCTGCGGGCCTTGTCTGCCACGGCCAGCGGTACCAGGCGTCCCGCATCGATCAGGGGCTTGGCAACAGGCATGCCGAGGAAGGTCAGCATCACATGGCTGCCCAGCACGTCGTTGATCGCCGGTGTCGTGCCTTTGTAGGGCACATGGCGCAATTGCACGCGAGCTACCTTGTTGAACAGCTCGCCCACGATATGCATGGGAGACCCATTGCCCGAGGTGGCGTAGCCCAGGTCGGGCTGTGTCTTTGCCATCCGGGCCACATCGCCCACCGTTTTTGCACCGAGTCTGGGGTTGGCGAGCATCAGCATGGAGGCTGATGAGAGCAGCGCGATCGGAGTGTAGTCCTTGACGACATCGGCATGCTGCCCGCCCGCCGGCAGCACGTGAGGGACCATGGTGAAGGTATTCGGTGTCACCAGCAGGGTGTGGCCGTCGGCCTCGGCGCGGGCTACGGAGTCGTTGCCCAGGTTGCCCGACGCTCCCGCCCTGTTCACCACGATGACGGGATTTTTCCAGCGGGCTTGAAGCTGGGGCGCCAACAGGCGCGCTATCTGGTCGGGAGCTCCTCCTGGCGGGAACGAGACGACCAAGGTGATGGGCCTGTCCGGATGTGTGGGCATGCCGGTTTGCGCGGCCGCGCCCCAAGCTGCCCCGCCGAGGCCGAGGCAAAGGGGAAGTAATAGTTGTCCAAGCAGGTGGGGCATCTGTGTGTCTCCGGCGATTTTGAATGTTTGCCAAACTTTACTTAGCGCCCGCGTGCTGTCACAGTGGGTACAAGATTGAAACAGCTTCAAGCAGAATTTGTAAATCTATGGACAGGCTTAGACTCATCACCACATTCATGAACGTGGCTGAGGCAGAGAATTTCAGCCGTGCCGCGCAATCGCTGCACCTGACGCCACAGGCTGTGAGTCTGCAAATATCACAGCTCGAATCGTGGTTGGGCGTGCGCCTGTTCCACCGCTCCACGCGCCGCATGGCATTGACGGAAGACGGCCGTGTGTTCTATGAACGTTGCCGTGTCGGTCTTCAGTCGATCGACCAGGGCGAGCGCGAATTGCGCGACCGCGCAAGCGGCATCACCGGCTCGATCAAGGTTGCCTCAAGCCTGAGTCTCGGGCAGTTGCTGGTGGCGCCACTGCTGGCACAGTTCAATGAAAGCTATCCCGATATCCGCATCGAACTCGTGACACAGAACCCCTGGCCCGACACGGTGGACCTGGGCATGGATATCGGTGTGATCGGCGGGCCACTGCTCAACGTATCGCTGGTCGCGCGCAGAGTCGGGCGCTTCACTCACATGCTCTGCGCCGCGCCTGCCTATCTGGCCGCCAAGGGGACACCCAAGAGCCCGCAGGAACTGCTGCAGCACTGCTGCATCGGCCTGAGGCACCCACGCACCAACCGCATCTGGCCCTGGACCTTTCAATCGGCCCGCCGGCAGACGATGCTGGAGCCGCCGTTTTCCTTCATCACGCAGGACCCTGCCGTACAGCGGCAGCTCGTGCTGCAGGGGGCAGGCATCGGCCAACTGACAGATTACTTTGCGCGACCTCTCATCACCAGCGGAGCGCTGGTAGAGCTCCCCCTCGGCTACAGCGGCCCTCGTCTGGACGTGCATGTTTTCATTCCCCAGCGCGAACACACGCCCCGGCGCATCAAGTTGCTCAATGATTTCCTCTATGAAAGGCTCAAGCAGTTCTTTCACAGCTAAAACAGCTAAAGACGAAGGATAGAGGGGCCCTGGTCGATAGCGAGGGCTGCAGATGCAGGAGTGGGAGTACACCAGAATAGGTATCTGGCGCATCAATGCTTTGCACGCAAATGGTGAGTTCGGGCATGTTTCCCCGCTGCGAAACTCACGCGAGCTGGACACCTCTCCAGCCACCCATCAGGCGCACAACCGGGCTACCCCTGATGAGGCGTACTTTGCAGCGTTGCCGTTTGCACAAATGCAGGCGGCATAACCCCGAGGATCTCGCTTAGCAACAGGGTTGAGTTGTTCAAAGGAATGGGGCCACTTCTCACGACGGCGGCGGTTGCATAGTCAACTTGTGCTGAACGGCACAGTAGCCTCCGAATAAGCCGCCATACCGCACTGGTTCAGTCGATTACTCCGCCAGTTCCTTTAGGAAATTTCCGAATTTTCACTTTAATGCTGGATTTAAAAAAGAATCATTATTATTTGCGTTAAGCTTGATTCTTGCTGATTTTGGCGTTACGGATTTTCCAAAATTGGGAGGGAAGCGATGAATTTTATGGGTGCCACCTGGGTTACCGGAACCTGGGAAAACATGCTAGTAGTGGGTGTTGCCTGGTTCGTGGTTTATTTCGCGCAGTACGGTGCCTACCAACTAATAAGGAAGTTATGGAAAAAAGATTGGGATAAAAAACCAAACCTATTAGTTTTTATATTTATGACATCTACTTCCGGTTTTGCCTCGTCCATGGCTGAGAAGTGGTTATTATTTTGAAAGGAAATGTATGAGAGAACTAACTTGCAAAAGCAGCTCAAGCTGCGAACCCCTAGCATTGGTGAACGTTTGGCATAGTTCACCCCGTCATAAATGGTTCGGAGTTTTTCCAAGGCTAGGAATTAAGAAGGAGTTCATAGAAGCCGGATACATATCTAGTGGAGCAGTCGTTCTCGCTCAGCAAGCTCTGATCTTAGACAATCCTGCTGCAGCATTCCTCAGAATCTCACCGGAAAATATCGCTAATCCGTGCGTGTCGGCAATGATCTGATAGTGGCTGATCTCGCCTATAGATGTGCAGTCTGTTCCTCGTTTCGAGCACCTTGCTCGTCTTGCCAGTCAAAAGTCACTGACGGCGCTTGCTTTTAAACGGCCAATAGCTAAAGAAACTATGAATATACCCTACATTCACAGCAGCCTATTTACCGGTATCTTGAAGGAGTAAATAAATGGATTTTCTTGGCGCTAAATGGCATTTAGGTACCACCTCTCACTTCCTAGTAACACTTTCTATCACACTAATAGTTTTCTTTATTATTTTTGGAGGTTATCAATTACTTGGGAAAATGCAAAAGAAAAATCGAAAAAAGGAACTCAACGTCGGTTTTTTCACATTGACTCTTGCTGTATCGGTTGTTATAGGCCGTTGGGCCGAAAAATGGATATTTAGTTGAAAGGGAATTATTATGAGAGAGCTAACAATACAGGACTGTGAAGTGGTAAGCGGCGGCTTCGGCCCTGTGGGGGCTGGCATTGGTGCAGTGACGGGGGCTACGACATATATTGGTGCCACCATTGGTAGCGGTACCGGCTCGCTTGGCGGGCTACTCAACAGCACTGTTGTAGGTGCGGCTACCGGCTTTTTGTTAGGGCCTGCGGGAGGAAGCGCGATGCAGGTGGGTGCTAACCTGATTATTGGATCTCAGGTCGGCTTCTACACAGGCCTAGCCGGTGGTGTGGTCGAAAGTAGTATAAGCGACCAAGCAGGGACCAACTATAGTGGTACTAACTATCAATAACCCAATGCTTTAAATCTTTCTACGGAGCCTCATCAATTTTTAATTGCACTATTAAAAACAAATAACACTACTCATCATAAAAATGAAAATAGAGCTAGGAATTTCTTCTGAAGACTTTCAAAGGGAATATTTTGGGGTGAAGCCGTTACTGGTGCGCAGTGCATTTTCACCCTCATTGTTTTCTTGGCGTGATGCAAACGGAATTTTTGGACGCTGCAATGTCTTTGCAGAAGATTTCAAACTCTCTCATAATGGGCTTGTCCCTAAGTCCAGGTATGTGGAACATTACAGAGATATTGGCGATCTTCGTCACCGCTTGATCAAGCCTGTGGTGTACGACTACCTGAGGGATGGGGCAACGCTGATCGCCAATAAAATCAAGAATGAACCACTCATTGACTCGCTTGCAAAACAGATTTGTCGGTTTACGGGACAGCAAGTGGTTAGTAGCATCTACGCTGCTTTCGGTACACGAGATTCCTTCCGCGCGCACTGGGACACCCGCGATGTATTTGCAATCCAGTTAATTGGCCGCAAGCGCTGGACTGTTTACGAACCATCGCTGCCCTACCCAATCTACACTCAGCAGAGCAAGGATTACGAGCACGCCTACCCTTGCCCGGACCAGCCTTGTATGGATTTCGTGCTTGAAGCGGGTGATGTGTTTTATCTGCCTCGTGGCTGGTGGCACAACCCTCTTCCCCTTGGCGAGCCGACATTTCACCTATCGGTTGGTACGTTCCCGCCACTTGCCCACAATTACCTGGCATGGGCCGTCGAACAGGCCAAGTCGTATGTGGAACTTCGGAAACCTATTTCTGAGTGGGACCAGAGTCAAGACACCATCCAGGCAATGGCTAGCCACATCGCAGCCTTTTTAGCCAACTCCGACAATTACCGGAGGTTTCAGGATGAGCATTTAGCGGCTGCCCGCCTCGACTCGTCGTTAGCTATTGAGACTCTGGGCAGTCCAGGCGATACCACCCTGCCCGACGAGCAGCGCCTGCGATTGTGCGCGATTGCATTGCATGGTATGGATAAAAGCTACTTAATTGCAAACGGAACCCGAGTAGATTTCGACGAATCAAGTCTTTCAGTAATTCAGTCAATTGCTCATACGCCGGGAATTACAGTCGGTGAATTGTTGTCACAGCACCAAGCCATCGCACCTAAAAAGATTCGATCACTTGTCACTGAGCTTTGCCGCCAAGATGTCTTGGAACCCGTCTTCTAATCGGTGACGGGCATGGCTCCAGTCGATTTTTATCGAAAAGAGGCATCTTCTGCCGAGGTTGTGCCGTGGTTAGGAAAGATCATTCTGACCCGGCCATTATCGTTCACGATGCTTGTCACTCTCGCAGGCACCGTGACCGTCACGCTGTTTGCAATACTGATACTGGGGTCCTATACCAAACGGACAACGGTAAAAGGTCAATTGGTGCCTGTGGGCGGACAGATGAAAGTCTACGCGCTGCAGGCGGGCGTCATTCTAGAAAAATACGTCTCTGAGGGCATGACGGTAGCCCGCGGTGCTCCGCTATATAAGATTTCCAGCGAACGCTACGATGCCAACGCGTCTCCGGTACAAGCGGAAATCAGCAGCCATCTCACGGACCGCCGCGACCTACTGACTGGCGAACTAGAAAAAGCTCGAAAATTGCATGCCGATGAGCGCGACACCTTGGTCAGAAAATTAGCCAGCATATCGCGGGAATCTAAAGCGCTGGAGGCCCAGATCGTCAGTCAGCGACAATTGGTTCACATCACCAAAGATGCTTCGCAGCGTTACCAGGGCTTAGTCGAAAAAGGCTACATCTCTACCGACCAATTTCAGCAGCGCCAGGCGGACCACCTCGCACAGATGAAGGTGCTTCAAGGCTTGGAACGAGAACTTGCCGCGCTAGACCAGCAACGCGTAGAGAGAAGCAACGAACTATCGGGATTGGATCTGCGGCAGGCTAATCAGTTGGCCGCAACAGATCGTCTGATTTCCGCCGTTAAGCAGGAACTTGCTGAAAGCGAAGCGCGAAGAACCGTGCTCATCCGTGCACCCGAGGCCGGAGTTGCGACTGCGGCCTTTGCCGAAGTCGGACACAGCGTTGACAGTGGGCTACCGCTGGTGAGCATTGTGCCGTCAAACACTCAGTTGGAGGCGGAACTGTACGCACCCAGCAAGTCCATCGGTTTCATTAAATCAGGTGATGCGGTCAATATTCGCTATCAAGCGTACCCATACCAAAAGTTCGGCATCTATAAGGGACAAGTCCTGTCGATCTCGCGCTCCAGCATTCCACCGACAGAGCTTGCTCGCACCGTAAACGGAATTCACGGCATGGACAGCAGTACCGAGCAGCTCTATCGCCTACGCGTTGGGCTGTCGGCACAGGACGTCTTAGCTTATGGCCAGCCACGCCCCCTGCAAAGTGGCATGCACTTGGACGCAGACATCATGCAGGACAAGCGACGTCTCTATGAGTGGGTGCTTGAGCCGTTGTTCAGTCTTACGGGCCGGGTGTAGGAGAAGATATGTACGGATTCGATGCGCTCGCGTTGGGCTTTGGCCGACGCCTTCCTGTGGTTATACAAACAGAAGCGGCTGAGTGCGGGCTGGTTTGCCTAGCCATGATCGCCAGCTACCACGGATACCGCGCAGATGTGACGGAATTACGCCAGCGCTTCAGTGTGTCGCTCAAAGGCATGACTCTGGCGCAGATTATGCAAATAGCCCAGCAATTGAAACTAGGTACGCGAGCTCTTCGACTGGAGTTGAATGAGCTGGAAAATTTGTCGTTACCTTGCCTAGTTCATTGGGAATTTGATCATTTTGTTGTCGTCAAATCCGTTAATGGCCGGCACGTGGACATCCATGATCCAGCCTGCGGCGCCCGGCGCATGGCATTGAGTGATTTTTCCAAGAAATTCACAGGAATAGCCTTGGAACTCTGGCCGTCCGCAGACTTTCAAAAAAAAGAAGCTAAGCCCCGGATACGGCTGCTTGGTTTGATGGGGAAGATTAGCGGGTTACGACGCTCGCTAGGCCAGATTCTGGTCTTGGGCTGCGCGTTGCAGGCATTCACCCTCGTTGGCCCCTTTTTAATGCAATGGACCATCGACAATGTAATTGTCAGCGATGACCGCGGCTTGCTTAACACGCTAGTGCTAGCGTTCTCGGCACTGCTCATCTTGCAGATCGTGCTCGGCAGCGCCCGCGCTTGGGCCATGATTCATATGAGCACGCTATTTAGCGTTCAATGGCGAACCAACGTCTTTAGCCATCTTTTGAGATTGCCCAGCCAATATTTTGAGAAAAGGCACTTGGGCGATTTGGTCGCGCGATTCGGATCAGCTGATCAAATCCAGCAGACCCTTACTGCAAGCTTCCTGTCCGTCATTCTGGACGGGCTGATGGCAATCACGACAGTTACGCTGATGTTTGTCTTTAGCCCCCAGCTAGCAATGGTGGTAGTCGGTGCCATGACGATCTACGCCATGATTCGATGCGCCTGGTACACCCCGTTGCGCGACGTTACTGAGGAGCAAATCGTCCATGCTGCTCGACAGCAGACCCACTTCCTCGAAACAATTCGGGGTATCCAAGCAATCAAGCTTTTCCGTCATCTTGATCTGCGACGCTCAGCCTGGTTGAGCCTATTCGTTGAGCAGATGAACGCAGGCATTCGATCTCAAAAGCTGCAACTTTTTTACCAGCAGGCCAATGCGCTGCTATTCGGAGTTGAGAACTTAGTGGTGGTTTGGCTAGGTGCCACCATGGTGATGGACGGGGAGTTCACGGTAGGCATGTTGATGGCTTTTTATGCGTACAAGTCACAGTTCAGCGGTCGTGTTGGTAGCTTAATAGATCGTGTTTTCGAGCTGTTCATATTGCGCCTACATAGCGAGCGCCTCGCCGATATTGCCCTTCATCCTCCAGAGGATGAGACGATTCAAATGGACCGCGAATCAATCGTAAATTTACGCGCAAATATCGAGGTGAAAGGTTTGAAGTACCGCTACTCGGACCAGGAACCTTGGGTGCTTGACGGGGTTGATTTCACCATTGCAGAGGGTGAATCCGTAGCGATAGTGGGACCGTCTGGTGGTGGGAAAAGCACCTTGTGCAAAGTGTTGCTTGGCATCCTGCCAATCGGCCAAGGCAGCATACGTGTGTCGGGGCAGGAAATTACGGCACTAGGAGTCGGCGCATTGCGCGACATTTCCGGCAGCGTTATGCAAGATGACGTGTTATTCGCCGGGACTCTTGCCGAGAACATCAGCTTTTTCTCTCCTGATTCCGACATGGTCTGGGTTATGGAATGCGCAAAAACTGCAGGCCTACACGACGATATTGAATGTATGCCTATGCGATACAGCACTCTGGTCGGTGATATGGGCGCCGCGCTGTCGGGCGGGCAGCGGCAACGACTGCTGCTGGCTCGTGCCTTGTACAAGCGACCCAAGATACTTTTCCTTGACGAAGCGACCAGCCATCTCGATACCGACTGCGAACGTCGAGTCAATGCTGCCGTGAGAGCATTGAAGATTACCTGCATTATCGTTGCCCATCGGCCTGAAACAATCGCCAGCGCCGACCGAGTCATCGTCCTCGCTAATGGCCGCGTCGCAGACCTGCATAGCCATAGTCCATCATCGAACCGGTACGAGGAGCAGCTTTCTTGCGTCGATTAGCCGTTCCCACCCTCTTGATTGCTACCGCTTGTTCTGCATCTATCTCTGCCGCCCATGGCGTGGGGTCAAAAGCTAATGCGATTGAGTCAATCCAGTTAGCGCTTGAACAGACGTTACACGCTGACCGTGATTCTTGCAGCAGAACCGGAAAAATAGCCACCCCGCTTGCCCTTGCTGAAGCAATAGAACGAAGCCTTTGTCATGACCCCACCCTACGGCAAGCGCTAAGCGGAGCGCAAATGCGTCTAGCTCAATTGGGCCGGAAACGTGCGGCATACCTGCCACGTATCGATGGCCAGTCCGTAAATTCATCGGGTCGTTCGGTGACCTACGAGGATGAGCGTGACCCAATGCGAACGAGCAGCCGGGCGCAATCGGGGGGGCTTAGTTTTAGTTGGGTTCTATTTGATTCAGGCCATAGGAAATCGGCACTAGATGGTGCGCGCGAGCTGCTTGCAGCCGCTAATGCCGACCAAAACGATGCAATGCAGCGTGCATTTTTAGACGCAGCTCAGCTGTATTTTGCGGTGCAAGCAGCGCATCGGCGTTTAACCGCGGCAGAGCAAGTCTTAGCCATGTCCAAAGAGCACTTTGTTGCGGCAAGCGAGAGGCATAAGGCCGGCGCCGCCGCATTGGCCGATCGCTATCAAGCACAGACTGCCTACACCCAAGCAAATCTGCGACGGTCGCGCGAACAAGGCGCAGTAGTCAGCTCTCAAGGAGTTCTGGCCTTAAGAATGGGGCTGAGCGCGAGTGATCCTGTGCCCGTCATAGTCGACGAGACGAATTTGCAAACTCATCGTTACGTTGAGCATGTGGATGAATTGATTGCGGTGGCGCGGCAAAAACATCCGGTACTGGTAGCTGCACAAGCGCGCGTGGCCGCCGCTAACGCGGCCGTGGCTGAAGTTAAGGCGCAGGGTCGCCCGACATTGTCATTGACGGGAAATCTGAATAAAGCAAAAAATCGTATGACAGGCAGCGTAGGCGCTGAAAGCAACCGCAAGGAAAGCACGATAGGGCTGCAATTGAGCATCCCAATATTTCACGGTTTCGAGAAAACTTACCAAGTACAAGAAGCGCAAGCGCAAGCGGCCATTCAGATTGCGGCTCTGGATACACATCGGTTGCAAGTATCAACGGATGTGTGGACGCAGCACGCGAGTTTGAAGATGGAAACTGAGAATCTTTCACACACGACACAATTAGTCCAGCAATCGATGAAGTCCTTAGAGATCATGCAAGGTCGATACCTAGCAGGCGTGGGCAGCATGACCGATGTACTCAATGCCATGAGCGCCTATGCAAGCGCGCAAGAGCAACATATCGAAGTTACACGGAGTTGGCAGGTGAATCGCTTGAGTTTGGCAGGCAGTCTTGGCCGCCTGGGATTCTGGGACTTGGGCGACGAATGACTCTGCGGGTCACACACAATAAAGATCTGTTGCCGGCAAGGCTGTCCGCCATGATCTCTCGAGGGACTTCGTTCTTCGCGGGTCTGAAGCCCAATGCGCATAGGCCGGCGTGCAGGGGTTTGCTACATTGAGCCCATGAAACATGCTTCAAGCCTGGCAGGGATGATGATCGTCGTGGCGGCAGCCGGTGGCTGCGCGCAATCGGTTTCGGTCAATTTTGGCAACCCCTCGGAAGCCAACTGCAAAAAGCAGGGCGGCGTGCTGCGCACCGAGAAGGGGGCGGATGCTGATCGAAATACCTGCGTGCTGCCTGACGGCTCTGCTTTTGAGGAATGGGTGCAGCACGCGCGGCAGCCGCCCGCGAAATAGGTCTAGGCCCAGACCCGGATTCAGGCAGTGGCAAGGCGCTGCTCAGGCCGAAGCTGCCTTGATGCCGCGAGGCCTGGCAGGCGTGGAAGCTGGCTTCAATCGCGCAGCACCACGGAGTGCTCGAAATTTTCCGATATGGCCTGTGTGCCGTCGTCAAAGACCAGTACACGCTCGGGCCAGCGCATGGCGGCAAGCTTGCTGCGCTGTACGGGGTTGTCGCCGCGCAGGCGGTCTAGCCAGCGGGCACCCACCGAATAGTCCACGCAGAACACATTGCCGCGCAGGCCGTGCCATGACAGCGGGGGCGTTGCGCCAAACAGGTTTTCAAACTGCGAGCCATGCGCCGGTGCGTCGGCCGGGCGCAGTCGACGCCAGTAGTGGCCGACGATGACGGCGGGCGCTTCTTCATATTCATTCCACCAGCCCACGCGTTCGACAAAACGCCATTTCCCGCCCGCGTAAAAGGGGTTGCGGCATTCGCGCTCCACGCCGGCCGTCAGCACCTTCAAAGGGTTGACCATGGCCTTGTTGAGTTCGTTCTCGCTGTGCGCTTGCAGAAAGGGGGGCTCGTGGCGATAGTCTTCCAGGCTGTAGGGCCAGCTCAGTTCTTCCTGGCGCATGCGTTCGGCCACGCACTGGGCGACGGACTGCTCTTCGGCAATCGTCTCGAAGTGGTCGTAGGCGGCGCGTGCGCTGCCGCTGGGCAGCTGGCGAATCATGGCGATCTGTTCGGGCCTCCAGGCGGCGTGAACAATGCGCAGATCCTCACGCTCCAGTGCGATCGGCAACTGGCCGAGCCGCTCGAGCATGGCGGGAATCTGCTCGGCCGGCATGCGTGCAAAAGGCGCGTACTTGGGCTGGTCGGAGTCGATGCGGCTGTCGAAGAACCAGCCCGAGCCATCCTTGGCATCTTCGCGCAGCAGATTGATTTCGTGGTTGCCCAGCACCGCATGGGCCGTGCCCGAGGCCAGCATGGCGCCGACCAGCGCGAGCACGGAAGGGCTGTCCGGCCCACGGTCGCAGAAGTCGCCGACAAACACCAGTCGCCGTCCTTCGGGGTGATTGCCCTGCAGGTCGTAGCCCAGATGGCCCAGCAATTGCACCAGCGCGGCGTATTCGCCGTGGATATCGCCAACGATATCGAGGGCGCCAGGAGGCAGGGGCTGGACTAGGCTCATGATGAAGGGCGATAGGCTTGCGGGTTTTGAGGGCTCAGGCTGCAGCAGGCTGCCTTGCCATTGTCATACGGCAGTCATGCAATGAAGCTGACAATTGTTGCAACGCAACACCGCGAAGGCAAGAGAGTTTTGTCTCTTGCCGGACTGCTGGCCGCCCCGTGCGGATGCGATCCCGCACGGCACGAGACAAGGGTCAGCCCCGGCGCTCGAAGCGCACAAAGCAGTAGGGAAGGCCATTGGCGGAGACATGCTCGCTGCGGCTCACGGCTTGCCACTGCTCGCCCAGTTCGGGGGCAAAGGCATCGCCTTCGAAGTCGCGGCCGATTTCGGTCACTTCCACGGCATCGGCCAGCGGCAGAGCCTGGGCATAGATTTGCGCACCGCCGATGATCCAGACGTCTTGCGAGAGCTTGCAGCCCAGCTCCAGCGCTTCTGGCAGGCTGGCGGCGCGCAGGACCTGATCGGACGCCGGCTCGGCTTGCCAGTCGGCCTGGCGGGTGACGACGATATTGCTGCGGCCCGGCAGGGGACGAAAGCGCGGCGGCAGCGAGTCCCAGGTCTTGCGGCCCATGATGACGGCGCAGCCCCGGGTCAGTTCCTTGAAATGCGCCATGTCTTCGGGCAGATGCCAGGGCATGGTGTTGTCCTTGCCGATGACGCCGTTGGCTGCGCGGGCGTAAATGAGTTGAATGGCCATAGCTATCAATAAAGAAGCTGCTGGCGCTTGCTATTCATTGACTTCAGATATGAAAGTATTTGAAATCGCAGGATGGCAAGCGCAAGCAGCTTTGATTTTTATAGTGATCCGCAGGAGTGCAGCTCAGACCGCCACAGGCGCCTTGATGCCGGCATGGTGCTGATAGTCCAGCACTTCGAAGTCTTCGTACTCGTAGTCGAAGATGGATGCGGGCTTGCGCTTGATGTTCAGCGTCGGATAGGCGAAGGGCTGTCGCGACAGCTGGGTCTGCACCTGCTCGAAGTGGTTGTTGTAGATATGGCAATCGCCGCCGGTCCAGATGAAGTCGCCCACTTCCAGGCCGCATTGCTGGGCCAGCATATGGGTCAGCAGCGCGTAGCTGGCGATGTTGAAGGGCACGCCCAGGAAGATGTCGGCGCTGCGCTGATAGAGCTGGCAGCTGAGCTTGCCGTCGGCTACATAGAACTGGAAGAAGGAATGGCAGGGCATGAGCGCCATCTGGTCCAGTTCGGCTACGTTCCAGGCGCTGACGATGATGCGGCGGCTGTCGGGGTTGCTCTTGAGCTGCTTGACGACCTCGGCAATCTGGTCGACATGCGTGCCGTCGGCCTTGGGCCAGCTGCGCCATTGCACGCCGTAGACCGGGCCCAGGTCGCCGGTTTGCTTGTCGGCCCACTCGTCCCAGATGGTGCAGCCGCGTTCCTGCAGCCACTTCACATTGCTGTCGCCGCGCAGAAACCACAGCAGTTCCAGAATGATGGATTTCAGGTGCACCTTCTTGGTGGTGACCAGAGGGAAGCCTTCATTGAGGTTGAAGCGCATCTGATAGCCGAACACGCTGCGCGTGCCCGTGCCCGTGCGGTCGGTCTTGGATGCGCCGTGCTCGTACACATGGCGCATAAAGGTTTCGTACTGGCAGCGCACGGGGCGCAGGGTGCAGGTGCTGGAGGTCATGGTGCAAAAAGCGGTCAAAGACTGGCAAAGACAGGCTGTGCTGGCAGCGTACACAAGGTGCCGCAGCTCTTGAAGAGGGTGGGCCCCGAGGGCCGCGATAGCCGAAGTGTGCCACGTGCCGGAGCATGCCGAGTTGCCCGTTGTCAATGACCCGTCCTGCGGCCCTGTCAGACTCAAATCTGCGGCAGCTGGCTTCACAATGTCATGGAAAACAACCGAGCCGAACAAGGAGAGTGAGTTCATGTCACGCAATTTTGTGAGCACTGCGGCTGTTGCGCTGGCGGCGGCGGCCTTGATGGCCGCCTGCGACAAGACCAAGGCACCATCTCCCACCGCCGCTGCAGCGGATGCCCGGGCAGCGGCTGCTGCGGCTGCAGCCGCCCCGCCCGATGCCATGCCCCAGACCCAAGAGCCTGCTGCCACGGCGCAGATCGAGGAGGCGGCCACGCTCTCCATCGAGGAAGTGCGCGTTCCCCATGTGGCCAAGGACGGCGAGCCAAGCCTGGACAGCCTCAAGCCGCTGCAGGGCAAGTACCGCTGGGATGGCGTGGACTATGTGAAGGACGGCGTGCTGGCCCAGCGGCTGAAGACGCTGATGGGCGGCAGTCAGTACGAGACGCTGCTCAAGAATCTGCAGGCCCTGGGCCCGCTGGAGCCCTCTGCAGGGCTGCTCTATGTGATGGGAAATCGCCAGCATCAAGGGGGCGAGGAAATGGCAGCCGTGGTGATTGATCCTGTGCGCAACGGCTTGCGTGTCTGGTTGCTCAGCGAGGGCAGGCAGACCGTGTTCACCGATGTGGATGGCGCAGACATCCCCTGGCCCAGCGCGGTTGAGAACATGCTGCGCAATATCGTGGCCTCTCGCTAAAGCCCTGGTCAATGCAAAAAGCCCTGCACAGCAATGCAGGGCTTTTTTGTCGGCGATGCCAGGATCAGCCGCGCGTCAGCACCACGCCGGGGTTCATGAGGCCCTGGGGGTCCAGCGCATTCTTGATGGCGCGCATCATCTGCAGCGCAACGGGGGACTGGTATTTTTCGAGCTTGTCCGTCTTGAGTGCGCCCACGCCGTGTTCGGCCGAGAACGAGCCGCCGAAGGCGTCCACGGCCTCGTAGACCAGGTGGTTGACCAGGGCCTCCTTGTCGCGCAGAAAGGCCTTGCCGTCCTCGCCCTCGGGAACCTGCACGTTGTAGTGCAGATTGCCGTCGCCCAGATGGCCGAAGTTGACCAGACGCACGCCGGGAATCTCGCGCTTGAGCACGGCGTCGGCATGCTCGACAAATGCCGGAATGCGCGAGGCTGCGACCGAGATATCGTGCTTGATGTTGAGGCCTTCCTCGGCCTGGGCCAGAGGAATGCTCTCGCGGATATGCCAGAGGTCATGGGCCTGGGTCAGGCTCTCCGCCACCACGGCGTTGACCACGCAGCCGTCCTCAAAGGCCAGCTCCAGCAAGTGCTCGAAGCGCAGGCGCGCATGCTGCTCGGACTCGCTGTCGCTGTTCTCCAGCAGCACGCAATAAGGGGCTTCGTCGCCCATGTCGGCAAAGGGCACGCGCAGCTGCGGCATGTGCTTGACGACCAGGCTCAGTGCGAACTGGCCCATGACTTCAAATCCCGTCAGTCCCGCACCCAGGTGCTGGTGCGCGAGGCCCAGCAGGCGCACGGCGGCCTCCATGGAGGGCACGGCGGCAAAGGCCGTGAGCTGGGCGGCCGGCTGCGGGAACAGCTTCATGGTGGCGGCGGTGATGATGCCCAGCGTGCCTTCGCTGCCGATGAACAGATCGCGCAGGTCATAGCCGGTGTTGTCCTTGCGCAGGCCCTTGAGGCCGTCCCAGATTTCGCCCTGGGGCGTTACCACTTCCAGGCCCAGGCACAGATCGCGGGTGTTGCCATAGCGCACCACCTGTGTGCCGCCCGCGTTGGTGCCCAGATTGCCGCCGATCGTGCAGCTGCCTTCGGCGGCCAGCGACAGGGGGAACAGCAGGCCTTGCTGGTCGGCCAGCTCCTGCAGGTTCTGCAAAATGCAGCCGGCTTCGACGGTGAAGGTCAGATTGTCCTTGTCGATATGGCGCACGGCGTTCAGGCGCGTCAGGCTGAGCACGACCTGCCGGCCGCTGTCGTCGGGGGTGGAGCCTACGGAAAGCCCGGTATTGCCGCCCTGGGGCACGATCTGCACGCCGGCTGCGGCGCAGGCCTTGACCACGCCGGCCACCTCGGCCGTGTTTCCGGGGCGCACCACGGCCAGGGACTTGCCGTGCACGCGCTTGCGCCAGTCCTGTTCGTAGGCGCTGAGGTCGCCATCGGTCAGCACATGGGGAGCGCCCACAATCTGGCGCAGGGATTCAAGCAAAGCGGTGGAAGTCATGACAAGCAGGCCGCAGCAGCGGCGGCAGAGAGGGGGACAGACGGAAATCCTAAGCCACGCACAGGGCCGCAGCCGGAAAACCATGAAGCCGCAAGCGTAGAGCATGGCAGACTACGGGACAATCGAAATAAATTGCTTGGTTATGCCAGTTTTTCCGAATAATGTCAGCCTGCGCCAGTTGCGCGCCTTTGACGAGGTGGCGCGCCAGGGCGCATTTGCCCCGGCAGCCCGCGAGCTGTGCCTGACGCAGTCGGCCCTGTCCGAATCCATTCGCCAACTGGAAGATGCCCTGGGCCTGCGGCTGTTTGACCGCACCACGCGAACCGTGGGGCTGACGGCCGCTGGCCAGGCCTTTTTGCTCGATGTGCGCCAGGCCTTCGAGACGCTGGAGCAGGGCTTTCAGAACCTGGGCGATCTGGCCGCACTGCGCCGCGGCAAGGTGCGCATTGCAGCCGCTCCGTCGGTGCTGGCCGTGCTGCTGCTGCCGGTGCTGCCGGCCTTGAGGGTCCGGCATCCGGGCATCGAGGTGGACTTGATCGAGGACAGCGCCGAAGGCATTGCCCAGCGCGTGCAGGCCGGCAGCGTGGATTTCGGCGTGGGAGCGGCACATCCGGCCGGCGGCGATTTGCTGACCCGGCCGCTGATCAGCGATGCCATGGGGCTGGTGGCCAGGCTCGATGAGCCCTTGCTGCAGGCCAGGCGGCTGACGGCGGCCGATCTGGCCCGGCTGCCCCATCTGGCTTTTGTGGGCCTGACCACCGATACCGCCATCAGCCAGCTGCTGGCTTCGGCACCGGGCATGCCGCAGAACCTGCTGCAGACACCGCTGCGCCTGTCCAATCCGCAATTGCTGTTCGAGGCCGTGAGTCTGGGCCTGGGCGTCAGCATCGTTCCGGCGCTGACGGCGCGCCACCCTTCGCTGGGTCTGCAGGGCGATCTGGGCTTTCGCCTGCTGGACGAGCCGCGCATTCTGCGCCGCACGCTGCTGATTCAGCGCCCGCGCCGTGCGCTGTCACCGGCCGCGCAACTGCTGTTCGATGCGCTGGCGGCGCAGGTGCGGACGCTGGCGCAGTTCGAAGGCATCACGCCTGATTGAGCCGGGCCGCCTTGACGGCACGTTGGCGCAGGCGCACATGGGCTGCGCAGGCGATGAAGAGCAGCACACACAGCGCCACCTCTGCCAGTGCCAGCCAGCGGCTGGGCGCGGCATCGCTCCAGGCCCGCACCACGCCTTCGGTGAAGTACAACCAGACCAGCAGGCTGAGCCAGCGATAGGTGTAC
This sequence comes from Comamonas sp. HJ-2, assembly GCF_053615495.1. Lineage (NCBI taxonomy): Bacteria > Pseudomonadati > Pseudomonadota > Betaproteobacteria > Burkholderiales > Comamonadaceae > Comamonas > Comamonas sp. HJ-2. The sequence goes on from NZ_JBSIFD010000006.1 coordinate 127,638, forward strand.
ATGCGGCGCTTGAGCAGGCCGATCACGGCGAACGCCAGCGGCAGGGCCTTGAGAAACAGCCAGGTGCCGCCCTCGCGCAGCGGTGCCAGCCACAACTCCCAGGCCACGCACAGCAGCATCAGTGCCAGCAGGCTGCCCACGGCCAGCCAGCGCGTGGCGGCCACATCGGAGCCGGGCTGCTGGATTGGTGAAGAAGTGTTTTCGGCGGCTTGGGGCGAGAGGGCGTCGGTCATAGCAGTGGCATCATATCGGTCATGCCAGCTCTGTTTGAATCCGGTCGTTTTGTTTTGCGTTCTGCGCTTGATGTTGCGCAGCACCCGTCCTCCTTTTGCGTTCGTGAAGGAGTGCCGTCATGAAGAAAAACGAGCGTGCCGGCTTTTGGGCTGCGTTGGAAGGCAAGGCGCAGCAAGCCAGGCCGGTGACGGAAGATCGGGACCGTGTGGTATCGCCGGCGTCGACAGCCGCAACTGCTGCCGCGAACGTTGCCGCCGAGCCCAGACAGGTCGAGCAGCGCCAGGAACCCAGCCTCGATGGTCCGGGCCTGCCGCTGGAGCCAGTGTTCGAACCCATGCCCGATCTTGGCAACGATCTGGCTCGGCCCGAACCCGTGCCAGCTCCTGCCGCGACGCCTGCGGCGGCATTCAGCACGGCAGCTCAGGGCTGGACCAGCTATTCCACGCCGAATACGACGCCAGCCCAGGAGCAGAAAGCGGTGCATGCTTGCGTTTCAGAAGTGATCGACAGTCCTGACGGCGACTCGGAGCGCGTTGCCGAGAGCCCGCGCAGCCGCAAACTCGACAAGGCCAGGGCGCTGGCGGCTAGCTGCAAGGATCTGGCCGGGCGTATCCCCAAGCCCCAGATGCCCAGCCAGCAGGAGCTCAAGACTGCCTTGCGCCGCAGGAGTCGCCGTGCGCAGCAGCGCCTGCGTACCTTCCCCTGGCACAACACGGCCCAGGTGCTGCTGGCGCGCTTCAAGGAAGACCGCCTGGGCGTGACGGCCAGCAGTCTTACTTTCACATCGCTGCTGGCGCTGGTGCCATTTTTTACCGTGGCGCTGGCCTTGTTCACGGCTTTCCCGATCTTTGGCAAGGCGCAGAAGGTGCTGGAGCGCTGGCTGATGGACAGCCTGATTCCCGAGACCATTGCGCGCCAGGTGCTGGGCTATCTCACGCAGTTTGCCTCCAAGGCCAGCCAGCTGGGCCTGGTCGGCTTTTCCATACTGATGGTCACGGCCATTGCGCTGATCCTGACCATAGACCGCACGCTCAACAACATCTGGCGCGTGCGCCAGCTCAGGCCGCTGGGCCAGCGCGTGTTGATCTACTGGGCCGCCATCACGCTGGGGCCGCTGCTGCTGGGCCTGAGCCTGGTGCTGTCGTCCTATGTGATGTCGGCCTCCAAGGGTATGGTCAATGCGCTGCCCGGCAGCCTGCGCTTTGTCTTTGATTCCATAGAGTTCGTGGTGCTGGCCGCCGGCATGGCCGGGCTCTACCACTATGTGCCCAACACGCCTGTGCGCTGGCGCCATGCCTTGGTGGGGGGCGTGTTTGTGGCCGTGTTCATGGAAGTGGCCAAGAAGGTGCTGGGACTGTATCTGTCGTCCGTGCCGACCTACTCGGTGATCTACGGCGCGTTTGCCACGCTGCCCATCTTGCTGATCTGGATGTATGTGGCCTGGAGCATTGTGCTGCTGGGGGCTCTGGTCACGGCCTATCTGCCCACGGTGCTTGCCGGGGTGGAACGGCTGACAGGACACCGTGGCTGGCAGTTCGAGCTGGCCGTCGAGGTGCTGCAATGCCTGGCCAAGGAGCGCGAGCTGCCGCACAAGGGCCTGTATGTGCACCAGCTTTCGCGGCGCCTGCGTGTGGAAGCCTCCCAGATTCAACCCGTGCTGCAGGCGCTGGCCAAGCTGGACTGGGTCGGGGCCGTTCAGCCGCCCGATGCCTATGTGTCGCTTGAGAGCACCGAGCCGCGCTATGTGCTGCTGGTCGATCCGCATGCCACGCGGGTCGAGCCCCTGGTGCAGAGCCTGTTGCTCGAGCCCTCAGAGGCTGTGCGGCCGCTGTGGCAGCGTGCCCAGCTCGATGCCATGACCGTGGCCGAGCTGATTGCGGCGCCCGGAGGCAATATTCATAGAGTTTGATGGCTGTGGGCGGATATCTATGAATATCTGCACTCAAGACCGGACAGCCGATTCGCTGCCCGCAAAGCAGGCCAGCGGGCGCGCTTCAGAGGGGAGTGGCGCTACATCTTGATGCGGCCCAGCAAGATGTCGCGCCACATCATCCAGTCGCCGAGAAAGCTGTAGAGCGGGCGCTTGAAGCTGGCGGGCTTGTTTTTCTCAAAGCCGAAATGCCCCACCCAGGCAAAGGCATAGCCGCAGATCAGGCCTGCGAGCAAATACCACCAGTCGCCCGTCAAAAACAGCGCCAGCAGAAACACCAGGGACAGGCTGGTGCCGATGAAGTGCAGCCGTCTGCAGGTGGCGTTGCTGTGCTCGCCCAGGTAGAAGGGATAGAACTCGGCAAAGCTCTTGAACTGGCGCGGGTCCACGCTGGCTTTGACAGCGTCGTCCGGTTCTGAGGTCGTGGTCTGTGACATGGCGAACCCCGGTGAAGTTGATGCTGTTTTTATACTGCCGGCAGCATGGCCAGGCCAGCGGGTTAGCGAGTGCTGGCAAGTTGCGGCCGGAGGTCTTCGTCACCTGAACGACAGGCTATATACGGTAAGACTGCGCAAAATCGGCCAGATTCGCCATCTTTGAGGCCACTCCAGCTTCTGGCAAAGCTGCCATGAGCGTTCTCTTGCTAAGGTGGCAGTACACCTCATCGCCATTCAACCCAGATCCTGCCCATGTTTGACGACACCATGCCGCCCGTTGTGATCAGCTCCAGTGAAACCCGTGTTCAGACGCCCGACGGGCAGCTCCATGTCAAACGCTGGCAAGCGCAGGGCGGGGCGGCCAAGGCGCCGCTGGTGCTGATGCACGACTCTCTGGGTAGCGTGGATCTGTGGCGCGAATTTCCCGCGCAGCTGGCCGCGGCCACCGGGCGTGAAGTCATTGCCTATGACCGCCTGGGCTTCGGTCATTCGGACCCCAATCCGCATCGGCTTCAACCCAGTTTTGTGGAAAGCGAGGTCGAGGCCGGCTTCACGCCGCTGCATCAGGCGCTGGGCCTGGGCGATTTCGTGATGCTGGGACACAGCGTGGGCGGCGGCATGGCGGCCATGGTGGCAGCTGCGTATGGACGGCAATGCCAGGCGTTGATTACCGAATCGGCCCAGAGCTTTGTCGAAGACCGCACCTTGCAGGGCATCAGGGCTGCGCGAGACAACTTTGCCCAGCCCGGCCAACTGGAGCGGCTTGCCCGCTACCATGGCGACAAGGCGGCCTGGGTGCTGTCAGCCTGGGTGGACACCTGGCTGAGCCCGCCTTTCGCGCATTACCGGCTGGATGCGGCCTTGAAACAGGTGCATTGCCCGGTGCTGGCGATTCACGGCGAGCTCGATGAATTCGGCTCCCTCGTGCATCCGGAGAACATCTGCACCTGGGCGCAGGGCCCTTGCGAAGCGGAAATCATTGCCGGCGGCGGCCATGTGCCGCACCGCGAGCTGCCCGAACGCATCAGCAGCCGCATCGCCGGTTTTCTGTCAAAAATCGCCTGACTCTGTTTGAGCCAGGCGCCCGCGGGCGTAGTCGACCAGATCGGCCGGGTAGTGCGGGCTGCTGCGCAAAGCGCTGTCATCCCAGTCATAGAGCACGGCCAGGGCGGCCACCTCCAGCGCCCAGTAGCCCGTGCCCAGCCATGGACTGCCTTTCTTCTGCTGCTTGGGCGAGAGCTTGAGAAACTCCTGGTACTGGGCTTGCAGATAGGGCAGCAGCGGGTCAGGCAGGGCTTCGAGCTGTTCAAAAAAAGGCTTCATGGCGCCGTAAGGGCGTTTGTGGAAAAGCTCCTCGCTGACCTGCTGCCGCTGCAGACCGCCTGCGCACAGATAATCCAGCAACTGGTCCGTATCGAAGGCCAGCACATGCTCATCAATCGCCGGTACGTCATCCTGTGCGTCCAGCAGCGTGGCCAGCGACAGCAGGGTCACGGCAACAGCGTAGTCGTCAGCGCGTGTGTTGATGGGCGCACCTACGCCATAGTCCTCGCCAGTCTCCTGCGCCATGCTGGCGCGCGCATGCTCGGCCACCGAGGCGGCATCAATCCACAGTGCGACGACTTCCTGGTAGATGGGGCGCAGCACATCGCCGCAGAGGCCCAGATCGATACCATAGATCAGCAGCCAGCGCGCCTGCTCGCCCACTTCCTTCCATTTCCAGTAGTTCTCCAGCGCGGCATGTGCCTGGAAATCCTGGTGAGCTTTATAGCTATCGCTGTTGGCAAAGCGCTTGAGCGCGCTCAGTGCTTCCTTCCAGTCGGCTTTTTTATCGCTCAGATTGAGATTGCGCCGGGGCTGCAAACCGGTCAGTGAAATCTTGGCCCATTCGGCGCAGGCGGCAGCCAGTTGGCCGTGGTGCTGGAAGGTTTGGCTCATGGCCCAAGCTTAATGGCTCATGCAGCCAGAAAATCCCGAATCGCAAACAGCGTCGCGTCGGGCGACTCCGTCATCTGGTTGTGGCCGTTGGGAATGATCTGCACGCTCACCGTTTTGCCCGCGCCTTTGGCGGCCTCTATCAAGCCTTTTGCAGCCTTGGGTGGTGTCATCTGGTCTTGCTCGCCCAGCACAAACAGAAGCGGGCAGCTGACCTGCGTCATGGCCGCTTCGCCGCCCGCATAGCTGTCACAGGCCTTGAAGCCAGCATGCAGCAGATTCGTGTGAGCGTTGCTGGCCAGCACGCGGCGGCCCAGGGCCATGCCGGCGCCAAACACCCAGCTGCCTGCGCCATTGGGCGGTGCCAGCGTGGCGCGCGAGAAGGTGTTGACCATCTGGATGGCTTTCTCGGGCGTATTCAGGGCCGACTCCAGCAGCGCGGGCGAGACCTTCATGGGAAAGGCCGTGCCCACCAGCACCAGATGGCTGATGCGGTCCCCAAGCCTGGCCGCGGTCTCCATGGCAATCAGGCTGCCCCAGCTATGGCCGATCAGCGCAGCTTGCTGCAGGTTTGCCGCATCCATCAGCGCGCCTATGAAGGTCGCAGCTTCTTCGACAGTTTGCGGGGCCTGGCCGCTGCTTTTGCAATGGCCAGGCAAATCGATGGCCAGCACGTTCCAGCCGTGATTGGCCATGTAGCGGCTTTGCAGCGCCCAGACGCTGTGATCGCAGAGCACGCCGTGGATGAAAATGGCCGTGGGCTTGGCTGCGTCGAAAGCCTTGCCGCCGGTGTAGGCGTAGATGTCTGCGCCTTGCACATTGATTTGCATGTTTGTCTCCGGTTCTGTTCTTTGTGACTCAGCAGTGTTCATTCAGCCATTGCTGAGCCAGTTCGCGTATGTGGTCACTGGCATCGTGTTCAGCGGCATGCTCAATCGTGGCGCGCTGCGCTGTGCCGGCTTTTTTCCAATACCGCAGGCCCAGCATGGCCTGATAACGTACGCCTTCGTTGCGGTCGTGACTCAGGGCTTGTGCCAGTACAGGAGTGATGCGCCTGCCCGCGGCGGTCCCAAGGCTTCGCTCTCCCATGATGCAAGCCGCATGAACGCGCACCAGAGCGTGAACGGACTGCAGAGCGAGCAGGGCTTGCTCCAAATCCTCAACCCTAAGGCTGCAATAGCCGGTTCCGGGTGATAGCTCTTCATTCAGCGCCCGGGTCAAGGCCGGATGCTTGAGGTTCAGTGCCCGCTCCAGTGGCGCGTAGTCAAGGTGCAGGGCCGTGGTTCCTGGCTTGCTGTTCCAGGCGCGGTAGGGGTAGGCAATGCCTTGCGCGATGCTGTCCACAGGCACGGCCGTGGCGCCTATTTGCTGCTGCAGCCATTCCTGGTCACCTAGCGACCCCAAGGCACTGGCGCACCAGCCTCGCTCGCTTTCTTCCCTGGGGCTGTGGACGGGGGCCTGAACCTGCTGACGCAGTGCAGTCAGTACCTGTTCGTCCCGGTAAGCCATCTGGGCCAGCAACATGGCCGCACGCCACTGTTTGCCAGGCCGAGTCAGCATGGGCAGCAGCGCATGAGCCACCTGGCTGTGATCCATGACAAGCAGCGCAGTCTCGGCCTCTTCGCCCAGCAATTGCGCCTCTTTGCGGCTCAGTCCCAGTTCCGGGCACCCGATACCTTCAAGACAGCTCAGATGGTATTGCAGCTGTTGAGCGGGGGAGAGCGCGGCAACTCTGGCGCGTCTTTGCGCTTGCTGGTCATGGCTGGGAAACAATGCAAGAAAGCGCGCCTCCCCCATGCTCTCGCGTGCCATGGCTTCGCATTCCTGAGTGTCTTCCACGTAGATCAGCACCGCAAACTCTGGAGTGAGCTGGCTGGACCAGGGCGATTTTTGGCAGGCTTTGGTCAGTTGCTTGCAGATGCGGGTCAGCGCCTTGATCAGATGCGCCTCGGTACGCAACCAGTGGGCAGGCGTGCTTTTATTGGCCTCGGCCAGCAAGGCTTGCTCCAGTTGCTCCAGCTCCTGAGAGTCCGAGGCCGAATCCAGCTCCTCCCATTCCCAATCCGGCGGGTTCCAGCGCAGACTGCCCAACTGGCCGGTATCCAGGTCGAATTCGGACAAGCGACCCTGCGACTCGGGGACATTCACCATTTGTGAATAGGCCTGCTCGCTATTGGCAGACAGCGTGGGCAGGTAAATGGGGCCGTCCTGCTCGCGGTACAGGCCGTTCAGTGCCAGTGCGTAGATGCTTTCTTGAGGGTTCGCGGCCAGGAACGCCTGAGCATCTTGCCAGTAGATGCTGAATAAAGTCTGTTCAAACTGCTTCCAGTCCAGCGATGCAGAAGTTGTGGCAACCATGGTTGTTCAGGTCTCTCAGGCGGCTTTCTCGGCCGCCTTCAGTGCGCGCTTGAGGTCGTCGATCAGGTCGTCGGCATCTTCCAGGCCGATGGACAGCCGTATTGTTCCCTGGCCGATACCTGCCTGAGCCAGGGCCTCGTCGCTCATGCGGAAATGCGTGGTGCTGGCGGGATGGATCACGAGAGAGCGGCAGTCGCCCACATTGGCCAGATGGCTGAAGACCTTCAGCGTCTCGATGAACTTCTTGCCCTGGTTGCGGTTGCCCGCAATGTCAAAGCTGAACACGGAGCCTGCGCCGCGCGGCAGCAGCTTCCTGGCCAGAGCGTGCGAGGCATGGGTCTCCAGCATAGGGTGGCCCACGCGACTGACCAGCGGGTGGCTGGCGAGGAACTGCACCACTTTCTCGGTGTTGCGCATATGGCGCTCCATGCGCAGCGGCAGGGTCTCTATGCCTTGCAGGATCAGCCAGGCGCTGTGCGGGCTCATGCAGGCACCGAAGTCACGCAGGCCTTCGCGGCGCGCGCGCAGCAAAAAGGCACCGGTGGTGGACTCCTCGCTGAATACCATATTGTGAAAACCGTCATAGGGCTGGGTTAGCTCGGGAAAGCGCCCCGATTTTTCCCAGTCGAAGCTGCCGCCATCGACGACGATGCCGCCAATCACCGTGCCGTGGCCGGACAGAAACTTGGTGGCCGAGTGGTAGACGATGTCCGCGCCATGCTCGAAAGGCTTGATCAGCCAGGGCGAGGTCAGCGTCGAGTCCACCAGCAGCGGCACGCCGGCTTCGTGGGCGATCTGGCTGACCGTGGGAATGTCCAGCACATCGAGTCCGGGGTTGCCCACGGTCTCGCCAAAGAACAGCTTGGTGTTGGGGCGCACCGCAGCCTTCCAGCCATCGATGTCGCCTGGCTTGACGAAGGTAGTCTCTATGCCGAAGCGCGCCAGCGTGTAGTGCAGCAGGTTCTGCGAGCCGCCATACAGGGCCGTGCTGGCCACGATATGGCTGCCCGCGCCCATCAGCGTGGCAATCGACAGGTGCAGCGCCGCCTGGCCGCTGGCCACGGCAATCGCGCCCACGCCGCCTTCCAGGGCCGAGACGCGTTGCTCGAGCACTGCATTGGTGGGGTTGGAGATGCGGCTGTAGACGTGGCCGGGGCGCTCCAGATTGAACAGGCTGGCCGCGTGGTCGCTGGATTCGAAGACAAAGGACGTGGTCAGGTGGATGGGTACGGCACGTGCGCCGGTGGCGGGGTCGGGCTGGGCGCCTGCATGCAGGCTCAGGGTGTCAAAGCCGGGGTCAGAGTAGCCGGGCATGTTTTGTCTCCATGGCTGGTTTTGATCGACGCAATGTGTGATCGAGCACACAATCAAATATCGATTTGGTCGGATAGACGAATGAATATGTGGAAATTCATATGTTTCGTCATTGATTTAGTTTTTCTCAATGCAAGCCATTGTGGGCTATATTTGTGCACGCACCTGCATTCTGTGCAAAGCGATGCCGCATGTGCTGACACATGCAGGACAAAAGCTGCCACAGCGTGCCAAACAGATTCGGAGAACAGCAATGAAAGTTAGTGACATCCTGCGCGTCAAAGGCAATACCCTGTACACGGTGTCGCCCGACGAAAGCCTGGCCGCGGCGGTGCAGGTGATGTCGGAGAAGGACATTGGCTCGCTGGTCGTGATGGATCACGGCGATGTGGTGGGCATGCTCACCTTCCGCGAAGTGATTCAGGGTTTTGTGAAGACCGGCGGCGTGGAGAACATCTCCGTGCGCGGCGCCATGGACGACGCGCCCATGACCTGCACCATGGAAACCGATATGGACGAGGTGCGCCGCATGATGCTGGACCGCCATGCGCGCTACATGCCCGTGATGGACAAGCGCATGCTGATGGGCGTGATCTCGCTGTATGACGTGGCCAAGGCCGTGGTGGACAGCCAGAACTTCGAGAACCGCATGCTCAAGGCCTATATCCGCGACTGGCCCGAAGGCGAGCGCCAGGGCGCCGAATAAGCCAGCTTTTGCTGCAGACCCCGCTGAGGCGGGGTTTTTCATCTCCAGCCTGATGTGCTCTGCAGGCGACGCAGCGCTGCCTTATGGCTGTCGGTCAGCTGGGCTGTGCGGGCTCTGCAATATAGTCGTTGGCGGCTTTGCCTTGCGCAGACCCTTGAGCAGCAGCCCCACAAAGCACAGCAAGGCGACACCCAGGCCCACCATCATGCCGATCACGGCCTTGCCGTAGCCGCAGGCATACTGGCCCGCGCAGCGCGACGGTGCAAATTCGAAGAACAGCAGACCGCCGACGCCGCCGATCACCACGGACACCAGGGCCGAGGCCAGAATAAACGCAAGTTTGAGCATGGTGAAAAGACTTTAGGCAGGACAGTGTGCAGCCGTCAATCATCACTTCAACGATAATCGGCAGCCTATGAGCGGCAATACCTTCGGCACAATTTTCACGGTCACCAATTTCGGTGAGTCCCACGGTCCGGCCATTGGCTGTGTGATTGACGGCTGCCCTCCGGGCATGGCCTTGAGCGAGGCGGACATCCAGCATGATCTGGATCGACGCCGCCCCGGCACCAGCAAGTTCGTCACGCAGCGCAACGAGCCCGATGCCGTGGAGATTCTCTCCGGCGTCTATGAAGGCAAGACCACGGGCACGCCGATTGCGCTGCTGATCCGCAACACTGACCAGCGCAGCAAGGATTACTCCAATATCGCACAGAGCTTTCGTCCCGGTCATGCCGACTATGCCTATTTCCAGAAGTATGGCATCCGTGATCCGCGCGGCGGCGGTCGCTCCTCGGCACGCCTGACGGCGCCCACCGTGGCTGCGGGTGCCGTGGCCAAGAAGTGGCTCAAGGAAAAGTTCGGCACCGAGTTCCGCGCCTGCATGACCCAGATCGGCGAGCTGCCCATAGGTTTCGAGAGCTGGGAGCATGTGCCGAACAACCCCTTTTTCGCGCCCGTGGCCGATGTGAGCCGCTTCGAGGAATACATGGAGCAGCTGCGCAAGAGCGGCGATTCCTGCGGCGCGGCGCTGCGTGTGAACGCCAGCAATATGCCAGTCGGCCTGGGCCAGCCCCTGTATGACCGCCTGGACGCCGACATCGCCTACGCCATGATGGGTCTGAACGCCGTCAAGGCCGTGGAGATCGGCGCGGGCTTTGACAGCGTGGCCCAGCGCGGCACCACGCATGGCGATTCGCTGAGCCCCGAGGGTTTCCGCAGCAATAACGCGGGCGGCATCGTGGGCGGCATCAGCACCGGCCAGGATCTGGAAGTGCGCATCGGCATCAAGCCCACCAGCTCCATCATCACGCCGCGTGAGTCCATAGACGTGCACGGCCAGAGCACGGAAGTCATCACCAAGGGGCGCCACGACCCCTGCGTGGGCATCCGCGCTGCGCCGATTGCCGAGGCGCTGCTGGCGCTGGTGGTGATGGACCATGCGCTGCGTCACCGTGCGCAGAATGCCGATGTGGATTCCGGCCTGGCTCCGATTCCTGCCTCGGCCAGCTGACATCACCTAGACCTTTTTGTGCGTTAAAACCTCTGACTCAGGAGAGTCTGATGGTTGCAACTGACAAAAAACCGGATCAACGCCAGTCTCGCGCCCTGTCGCCAGACTGGCGTTGTGCTTTTCGCAAGGTCTCCGCTCCTCTCTGCGCTGCGCTGCTCGCATTGGGCTTGAGCGCATGCAGCGGTGGTGTGACAAGGCCTGCCAGCATGGAGATCACCGTGCTGGGCTTCAATGACCTGCACGGCCATCTGGAGCCGCCCGGACTGGCCGTGACGGCCCAGAACGCGCAGGGACAGAACATTGCCGTGCCCGCTGGTGGCGTTGCCTACATGGCCCGGGCCATCGCCCAGCGCCGCCAGGCCAGCCGCCATGTGGCGCTGGTCACGGCCGGGGACATGATCGGGGCCTCGCCCATGGTCTCCGCGCTGTTTCTCGATGAGCCGACGATAGAGGTGCTCAACCTCATGCGGGTGGACTTCGCGGCCACCGGCAATCACGAATACGACCAGGGCGTGGCCGAGCTGCTGCGCATGCAGCATGGGGGCTGCGAGAAGTTCACCAGCAAGCAGCCATGTCAGATCAGCCAGCCTTTCAGGGGTGCGCAGTTCCCGTTTCTCGCGGCCAATACGCTACGTGAAGACGGTCGGCCGCTGTTTCCGGCGACCGGGGTGAAGTTCTTCGAGCAAGACGGTCTGCGCATAGGCGTGGGCTTCATCGGCATGACGCTCAGGAACACGCCGCATATGGTGCGGCCCAGCGGGGTCAGGGGGCTGAGGTTTGCCGACGAGGCACAGACTGCCAATGCGCTGATTCCACAGCTGCGTGCGCAGGGCGCCGATGTGATCGTGCTGCTGATCCATGAGGGCGGGGCCACCACTTCGGGCCTGCAGGACGATAGCTGCCAAGGCCTGTCCGGTGCCATCGTGCCGATTCTGGAGCAGCTCTCCAGCGAGATCGATGTGGTGATTTCCGGTCACACCCATCGCTCCTATATCTGCGATTACGCCAGGGTGAATCCCCGCAAGCCCTTTTTGCTGACCAGCGCCGGCCAGTACGGCACGCTGCTGACCGAAATCCGGCTCTCGGTGGATGCGCGCACCGGCCGCGTGAGCCGCAAATCGGCGCACCAGACCATCGTGCAGGGCGAGGGCTATCGCAGCGTTGGCGGCATGGTGAGCTTGCAGCCCGAGTTTGTAGTCTTTGATGCCGATGCCGAAGTGGCGGCGCTGGTTGCTCGTTACAAGGCTGCGGCCAGGCCGCTGGCCGAGGCCGTTGCAGGCAGGCTTGCCGGACCTGTCAGCCGCATGCCGCAAGCCAATGGCGAAAGCGTGATGGGGCGCATCGTGGCCGACGCCATACTCGCGGCCACGCGCGATGCCTCAGCGGGTGGGGCGCAACTGGCCTTTGTGAACCCCGGCGGTGTGCGCGCCGACCTGCTGCCTGCGGCCGACGGCAGCGTGAGCTATGGACAGTTGTTCCGCGTTCAGCCGTTCGGCAATACGCTGATGGTGATGAGTCTGACGGGCGAGCAGATTCGCCAGGCGCTGGAGCAGCAGTTCGACAGTGGCAGCAACACCGTGAATGCGCCGCGCATTCTGCAGGTGTCCGAGGGCTTCAGCTACCGCTTTGACCGCAGCCAGCCCGCGGGTCGGCGCGTGAGCGAGTTGCGCCTCAACGGTCGATTGCTCGAGATGTCACAGCGCTACCGCGTGGGACTGCAAAGCTATCTGGGCAGCGGCGGCGACAACTTCAGCATTTTCACGCAAGGCATCGACGTGGTGGGTGGCATGCCGGATCTGGATGCCCTGGCCGAGCATGTACGCGAACAAAGCCGCAGCGGGCCGATGGCGCTACCTTTAAAGGAGCGTATTACGCGCGTTCATTAAGGAAACAAGATAGATATCTATTTGATTCCCATTGAAATAATGCGTATGAAGCTCATGATTTCATAGCAAACGCTTGCCGTCAATCGCGCAAAACAAAAGCCACCCGAGGGTGGCTTTTGGCATGGCATGGCATGGCATGGCATGGCATGGCATGGCGGTCAGGGCCAGGCCTAGGGCTTTTTGGCGGCCTTGGCCTTGGGGCTGCGAACCTCATCCATGATGTTCTTGAAGTCGTCCACATCCTCGAAGCTGCGGTACACGCTGGCAAACCGGATATAGCCGACCTTGTCCAGGCCCTTGAGTTCATCCATCACCAGCTCGCCGAGGCGGCTGGAATCGATTTCGCGCTGGCCCAGATTGAGCAGCCTGTCCTCGATTCGCTCTATGGCGGCATCTATGAGTTCGGTGCTCACGGGGCGCTTGCGCAGCGCGATCTGAAAAGAGCCTTGCAGCTTGGCGCGCTCGTATTCGATACGGCGGCCGTCTCTCTTGACCACGGTCGGAAAGCTGACCTCGGGGCGCTCGTAGGTCGTGAAGCGCTTGTCGCAGCCGCCGCAGCGGCGGCGGCGGCGAATGAAGCCCCCGTCCTCGGACTCGCGGGTTTCAACCACTTGCGTGTCCGGATGGTTGCAGAAGGGGCACTTCATGACAGCTCAGCGCAGCAGGAATTACTTGCTGTAGACAGGGAACTTGGCGGTCAGCTCGGCCACCTTGGCGCGCACGGCGGCCAGATTGGCTTCGTCTTCGGGCTTGTCCAGCACGTCAGCCACCAGATTGGCAGTGATGCGGGCTTCTTCCTCGCCGAAACCACGGGTGGTCATGGCGGGCGTGCCGATACGGATGCCGCTGGTCACGAAAGGCTTCTCGGGGTCGTTGGGGATGGCGTTCTTGTTCACGGTGATGTGAGCCAGACCCAGGGCCGCTTCGGCAGCCTTGCCGGTAATGCCCTTGGCGCGCAGGTCCACCAGCATCACGTGGCTTTCGGTGCGGCCGGAGACGATGCGCAGACCGCGCTCGGTCAGCGTTTCGGCAAACACCTTGGCGTTGTTCACGACCTGTTCCTGGTAGGCCTTGAACTCGGGAGTCAGGGCTTCCTTGAACGCCACGGCCTTGCCTGCGATGACATGCATCAGGGGGCCGCCTTGCAGGCCGGGGAAGATGGCGCTGTTGATGGCTTTCTCGTGCTCGGCCTTCATCAGGATCACGCCGCCACGAGGGCCGCGCAGGCTCTTGTGGGTTGTGGTGGTGACCACGTCGGCGTGGGGCACGGGGTTGGGGTACACGCCTGCGGCGATCAGGCCGGCATAGTGGGCCATGTCCACCCAGAAGATGGCGCCGACTTCCTTGGCGATCTTGGCGAAGCGCTCGAAGTCGATGCGCAGGGCATAGGCGGAAGCACCAGCCACGATGATGCGGGGCTTGTGCTCGCGGGCCAGCTCTTCGAGCTTGTCGTAGTCGATGGCTTCGTCGGCATTCAGACCGTAGGAAACGGCCTTGAACCATTTGCCGGACATGTTCAGCGCCATGCCGTGGGTCAGGTGACCGCCTTCGGCCAGGCTCATGCCCAGAATGGTGTCGCCTGGCTTGGCGAAAGCCATCAGCACAGCCTGGTTGGCCTGGGAGCCGGAATTGGGTTGCACATTGGCGGCTTCGGCGCCAAAGATCTGCTTGATGCGGTCAATGGCCAGTTGCTCGACCACGTCCACATGCTCGCAGCCACCGTAGTAGCGCTTGCCGGGGTAGCCTTCGGCGTACTTGTTGGTCAGCTGGGAGCCCTGGGCTTCCATCACGGCGGGCGAGCAGTAGTTCTCGCTGGCAATCAGCTCGATGTGCTCTTGCTGGCGATGGTTTTCAGCTTCAATAGCTGCAAACAGTTCGGGGTCGACTTTCGCGACGGTATCGGTGCGTTGAAACATGGCAGTCCTGTGAACTTAGAAATTCCCTTGAGGCCAAGGGCTGCCCAGGCGAACGGCTGAAACGCTTGCAGGCTGCAGTCGCTGCGGCTCTGGGCGGTACGCTCCCCGGTGGTTCACAGACCTTGCAGTCTGCCGGATTCCACGTCAGCGGCAGAAAATTCTGCGCCTATCGCCAGTTGCGTACACCCGCTAGTGTAGCTGAGCTGGCATGGCTGAAGAACCTATGCCCGTTTTTCCCGAAGGACCTGGCCGGGGCATAAAAAAAGCTGGCCGGAGCCAGCTTGAGAAATGCAGGGGTCTGTCGCTTAGAGGTTGGAATTGGCCAGTGCCACTTGCTGAGCGTGAGAGACCTTGGTGGCTTCGTCGGACTTGGCCGTCATTAGCGGGCTGGCCTGCAGGCCCACGCCCTGGCGCAGGCGCTGGTGTTCGGCAAGCACCTTGGCAGCATAGCCGCCGTCCGAAGGAAGATTGGCTGCACCCACGTAGTAGCGCAGGCCACCCTCGATGGAGCCGGCGCGGGCAATGCATTCCTTGAGCACCTTGACGCCGACCTTGAGATTGGTCACTGGGTCGAAGGCCGCGTGCTGGCCGCCAAAGCTTTCGTACTTGTCGGTGTGCACGGAAGTCATCACCTGCATCAGGCCCTGGGCACCGACCGAACTTTGGGCAAACGGGTTGAAGCTCGATTCAATGGCCATGATGGCCAGAATCAGCGTCGGATCCAGCTTGTTGGCTTTGCCCTGGACATAGGCTTCGCTGACCAGGGCGGCAATCGGCTCGGGCGCCACCCGGTATTTTTTGCTGAGCCAGTAGGCCACAGCCGCCTGCTCCTTGGGCAGGTTCTTGGGGTTGACGGCCGTGGCGCGGTCGCTGGCGACGACGATGTTGGCGGAAGCAGGGGCTTCCTCCACTTCGGCGGCAGCCACCACGGTGCTGGCGGGCAGGCGTGTGTCGAGCCACTCGCGCAGCTCGGTTGCACCGGCCAGACGCAGGTCCGGACGAGAGATCAGAATCAGGGCCGAAATGGCCACGGCCAAGCCCAGCAGGGCGAAACCGTTGTGAGTAAGAGCAAGAAAACCGTGGGCCGTCTTATGGCCCAACGTTCGCGCAGAGGCGATTAATTTTCCTGACGCTGGCATAGCTTGTCCTTTCTTGGCTATCGCCCGAGGTCGCACCGGATCAATCTCGCGGTGCAACCAGGACAACTGGCCGATGAGGTTTGCTGCGGGCCGATTAAAAGCGCCCCTTGGGGCGCCGATCGGTCTGCTCAGTCGTGAGGCAGCGGAAACAAAAAACGCTCATTTCGAGCGCTGGCGGATTCTAGAAGCGCTCTAAATATTCAGTCAACACTAACAAAAATACTCTTTAGATTTTAAAATTATATAAAAACTGTATGAATGTACAGCTTGCTCAAAAAATTACAGCAAAAAATCACGGATTCAAGAGGTGTATACGCTCACATCGTTTTATTTGTCATCAAGGCGAAATAAAGTGCAAAAAGCCTGGTAGCCCTACGCGAGCACAGATATAGTGAATCTGCCTGCACGTTGCAGGTGCTTGCCAAAGGAAAGGAAAAGCAAACTCCGCCGAGGCCTTTGATTCCATGGGTTGTTGGCACTTGCTCTTTATCTTCGCTTGAGGCACAAAAGGGAGCAATCGTTGCTTCCAGCGGCAAGGACCACACCCTCCTTGATCCGCGAAAAACGGCCCGGTCTGGTACCGGCCGTAAAGCCCGGAAGTCGGTTTCGCCACTTCCGGGCTTTGTCATTTCCGGCGTTGTCTTTTTTCTGTAGCGCATTGTTTGCATTTTTCGCGCTCATCTGCCTCTGGTCGGCATTCCTATGGCGCAAACTTCTCCCTGGAAACGCCTCTTGCCTCTATCTATATATAGAGCGCAATCTAGATACACCAGGGTGCGCTCAAGGTACAGTGGTGTTCCGGGCGCGCGGCGGGTCCCGCCCCTGAGAGTCTTGGAAGGCTTTCAATCTCTGCATCAATAACAATTGCCCATGTCCTTGCTCACATCGAATCGCTGGCTTCGTCGGCTGATCTGGTCTGTTCTTGCTCTTTTGCTGTTATGGCTGCTGCTGTGGGCGGTAGTGCCCTGGGTGGCCAAAAGCCAGCTGGAAAAACGGGCTGCCGAGAAGCTGGGGCGCGGCGTCCATGTGGGCAAGATCGAGTTTGCGCCCTGGGCCATGTCCATCACCTTGCACGAACTGGTGATCGATAAGGCTATAAAAAAAGTAGCTGAAACTGCGGATCCAGAGGGCTCGGCGGCTCAGAAAGATCTGAAGTCTGCCGCCGAGCCACAACTGCAGATCAAGCGCATCTTCATCAATGCCAGCGCGCAGTCCTTGTTCAGGCTCGCTCCTGTGCTGGATGCGATCGAGGTCGATGCGCCGGTGGTGCGACTGACCCAGCATTCACTGGGCAAGCTCGATATCGACGATGTGATTGCCAGGCTCTCCGAGCCCGATGACAAAGAGCCGTCCAAGCCCCTGAGCTTTGCGCTCTACAACATTGCAGTGCGCGACGGCCGTATCGAGCTCAATGACGAGTTTGTGCAGCGCAAGCACGAGCTCAAGGACTTGCAACTGAGCATTCCTTTCATCAGCAATCTGGCCTCCAAGCGAGAGATCAAGGTGCTGCCGCATCTGGCTTTCGATCTCAACGGCAGCAAGTTCGACACATCGGGCGAGAGCACGCCGTTCACCGACACCCGCCAGACGGCGATGCAACTCAAATGGGAGCACATTGATCTGGCCCCTTATCTGGGCTATGTGCCTGCCAGCGTTCCCGTGCAGCCTCTGTCTGGCGTGCTGGACACGGATCTGCAGATCAGCTTCGAGCAAAAAGACCAGCCTGTGGTCAGCATCAGCGGCAAGCTGGCCTTGAGCAATGTCGCGGTGCAGGACCGCCAGAGCGCGCCGCTGCTGAACTTTGATGCGCTGGAGGTACAGCTCAAGAATGTTCAGCCTCTGCAGAACCAGATTGCGCTCGAATCGGTGCGCTGGGTCAAGCCCGAGGTTCATGCCAGCCGCAATGCGCAGGGCGTGATCAACTGGTTGGGGTTGAATGCGCCGGCCGGTGCCCCCGCAGCGCCGCTCGAGAAGGCCGTGCCTGAGCCCGCCTCCGCCGAGGCCAGCACTCCGGCCCAGGCAGATGCGAAGGCCGAAAAGCCTGGCAAGCCCCTGGTCGTCGGCGTGCAGCAGTTCGATATTGAAGGTGGCATCGTGCATTGGCAGGATGCCGCAACAGGCGCGGCGCCTGCGGCGCTGACCCTGGCTCCTTTGGTGCTGCAGGCCAAGAATCTGGCCTGGCCCATGAATGCGCCTTTGCAACTGACGGCCACTGCAGGTTTGCAAACGGCTGAGCAGGCCCGGATGGAGGGGGCAGCCAGGCTGGCTGTGGATGGAGAATCCACGGACAAGGCGGGCAATCTCAATCTCAAGCTCGAGCAGATGCCGCTGCAATGGGTGCAGCCCTATATGCAAGCGCATTTCAAGCCGCAACTCAGCGCCATGCTCAATACCGATGCCCGGATTTCCTGGGGTGAGGGCGGAGTCGTGGCAGAGGTGGCCGAGCTGACTGCCGACAAGCTGCAGTTGCAGGACAAGCAGGCCCCTGTCAATATCGAACAGATCAAGGTCAGTGGCGTTCAGGTCGATCTTGCTGCCCGGCAGGTGCAGGTGGAGGCCATTGCCGTGCAGAAGCCGCAGCTCGCGGCTCTGCGTGACGCACAAGGGCACTGGATGTACGAGCGTTGGTTGCCCGTGGCAGCGCCTGCAGCCAAGCCGGCAACGCAGGGCAGCAAGGCGGAGCCGGGCAAGCCCTGGTCGGTCAAGCTGGCAGCGATTGCCGTGGATGGCGGTGCGCTGCAGTTTCGCGATGCAGCACCTGTGCAAGGCGGGAATGCACGGCCCGTGCAGCTGGATGTGAGCGCCTTGCGCATACGCCTGGGTGCTTTCGAGCCTCTGGCGGCCAAGGCAGCGCCGACTCCGCTGGAGGTCTCGGCTCAGCTAGCTGCCAGTCGCCGTGTGCAGGCTGGTCATATTCAGTTCAAGGGGCAGCTGGGTCTGACCCCTGTTTCGGCTCAGGGACAGTTGCAGGCCCGTGCCGTGCCCTTGCATGCGCTGGAGCCGTATTTTGGTCACAAGCTCAATGTGGATCTGGTGCGTGCCGACGGCAACTTCCGGGGCAAGCTTAACTATCTGGCCCATGCCAAGGGGCCGCAGCTGTCTGTGTCGGGTGATGTGGAGCTCAACGACCTGCGCGTGCGCTCCACGCTTGCGGCTCCTGTGCAGGAGGAAGTGGGCAAGCCCAGTACTGCCAAGGGTGCGCTGACGGCGGTGCTCAATGACTCCACGGCAGACCGTGCCAAGGCACTGGCTGCGCGCACAGGCCTGGGTCTTGGCGATGATTTGCTGGCCTGGAAAACACTGGTGGTGCGCGGCCTGGACCTGAATATGCAACCGGCTCAGCCGCTGCGGGTGAGCGTGCGCGAAACCGCGCTGAGCGACTTTTTTGCGCGCGTCATCGTGCAGCGCAACGGCCGCATCAATCTGCAGGACATCGTGAAGACCGAAAGGTCCGAGCAGTCCGTCGCACAGAACGAAGAGGCGAACGCCCAGGCGGCTGCTGGCGAGAAGCCCGAGCTCAGCAGACCCGTGGCTGAGCCCGCAAAGCCCGAAGATGTCGGCCCCGCGCCCATCATCAAGGTCGGGCCCATTGTGCTGACGGGCGGCAAGGTGCAGTTTTCCGACTATTTCATTCAGCCCAACTACTCGGCCGATCTGAGTGAGCTGAACGGTCGTCTGAGCGCCTTCTCTTCGCAGGCTCCTGCAGGCCAGGTCGAGCCGCAAATGGCCGATCTTGAAATCAAGGGCAAGGCCCAGGGTACGGCGAAGCTCGATATCAGCGGCAAGGTCAACCCGCTGGCCAAGCCTCTGGCACTGGATGTGCGCGCCCAGATGAATGACCTGGAGCTGTCGCCGCTGTCGCCATATTCCATCAAATACGCGGGCTATGGCATAGAGCGCGGCAAGCTCTATATGGATGTGAACTACAAGGTGCAGCCTGATGGGCAGCTCACGGCATCGAACAAGCTGGTGCTGCGCCAATTGACCTTTGGCGACAAGGTGGAGGGCGCGCCCGCATCGCTGCCCGTCAAGCTGGCGGTGGCCCTGCTGTCCGACCGCAACGGCGTGATCGATCTCGATGTGCCTCTGAGCGGCTCGCTCAACGACCCGCAGTTCCGTCTGGCGCCCATCATCTTCAAGGTGATCGGCAACATCATCATGAAGGCCGTGACCGCGCCGTTTGCGCTGTTGTCGGGAGCGTTCTCGGGTGGCGACGAGTCGGGCGCAGTCAACTTTGCGCCGGGCAGCGCCAAGCTCGACGGCAAGGCCAGGGAGCAACTGACCAAGATCGTCAAGGCACTCAACGACCGCCCCGCACTCAAGATGACGGTGGTGGGGGAGTCGCGTGAGGCCGAAGACAAGGAGGCCTGGAAGACTGAAGAGCTGGATCGTCTGCTGCTGGCCCAAAAGCGCCGCAACGTGATTCGCGAAGGCAAGAGTGGCGACGAGGTGATGGAGTTCAGCGATGCCGAGCGTCCGGCTCTGCTCAAGGCCGTTTACGGTCGTGCCGACATCAAAAAGCCCCGCAACATGGTCGGAATGGCCAAGGATCTGCCTGCAGACCAGATGACGGCGCTGCTGGTGGCCAGCATCAAGGTGCCTGACGATGCCATGCGCGAGCTGGCGCTGGCGCGCGGTGTGGCTGTGAGGGACTATCTGGCCACGCAACAGCTGCCGCTGGAACGCCTGTTCCTGGGCGCTCCCAAGCTGGATGTGCAGGACAAGGACTGGACGCCACGTGCCCAGTTGAGCCTGTCTGCGCAGTGATGAAAGTGCTGCGAAACACCTTGCGATTTCGCATTTTTTGGCTTGCCTTTAAATAAAGGCGAAAATACCGGTTTGCCCAGGTGCTCATGTGCCTGGGCTTGCGCTTGGAAAGTCTGCCCTCATGTGGGCTGGCACTGGCCAGTTGCAGCGTTGACTGCGCTGGCTGCCAAGCATTTTCTGACCCTTACATGACATCTATTTCTCCTAGCAGCACCATGTCTGATGCATCTGAAGTGAACCCGGCCTCTGCCAAGAATACTGAGCAACATCCGCTGGATGCATTGACGGGTGGTGCTTTCTCCGCCGAGACGTCGGGTGATCGCGCCGCGCGCATTCGCGACTGGTTGGCGACTCAGCCCACGGTCGAGCAACTCCAGGACGTTCACAAGGAACTGAGCAAGGGCGACAAGAGTGCTGCCCGTGCCGTGCGCGAACGCCTTGACGAAATCCGTCGCACCGCGAATCAGGAAAAAATCTCCGTGGAATGGGCCGAGAAGGCTCAGGCGCTGCTGGCAGCAGAGCCCTTCGATGCCGCGGCTGCAGCTGCCTGGCAGCGTGATGCCGCCAAGGCCGGTGCCGCGCTGTCGCGCGAGCCTCTGTCGCAGTTCAAGGCCCGATTGGGCGAGCGCGTGAAGGCGGTGGAGGACCTGCAGCATCGCACCCAGGTGCAGCGCGAAGTGGCGCTGCTGCTGGCGCAGCGCATCGAAGTGCTGTCCACCAAGTCCTGGAAGGATGCCAAGGCGGTGCTGGAAGCCCTGGGAGTCGATGTCGCGCGTTGGCAGGAGCAGGCCAAGGAGCTGACCGGTGACGCCAGCTGGGGCAGCGTGGACGGCCGTTTCCCGCCTCAGCTGGAAGCAGCCTCTGCACAACTGGCGCTGGTTTGGGATGCTTTCCAGTCTGCACTGGCACAGACCGAGGCTGCCGCCGACGACGAGGCAGCGCCGTTGCCCACGGTCCCCGTCTGGGCCGACGAAATCCGCGTGGCCCGTGGTCTGCCTCCCGAAGCCGCTGCTGTGGAAGTGGCCAAGCCCGCCGCACCGCGCGCAGCCGCCGCTGGCCGTGGCAAGCCCACGCCCGAGCAGGTGGAAGCAGCCAAGGCTGGCCTGGGTCAGGCTCTGCAGGCGCTGAAGGCAGAAACTGCAGCTGGCAACAGCCAGGCCGGCTCCGAAGCCGTGCAAGCCATGCGCGCAGCCATCAAGGCCCATGGACGCTTTGTGGACGAAGCGCTGGTGGGCGAAGTGCATGAAGCCCTGTTGGCCGCCGGTGAGGCCGAGGGTTGGCAGCGCCAACTGGCCGAGAAACTGCGCGAAGACCTGGTGGCCAAGGCCGAAGCCTTGCTCAACCGTCCCGAAGGCCAGGCACTGGGTGGTCGCAAGATCCAGGAAACCCTGCGCAGCCTGCGCGAACAATGGAAGCAGGCCGACCAAGGTGCCATGGCCAATCATGCGCTGTGGAAGAAGTTTGACGAGGCCTGCAACGCAGCCTACAAGGTGGTCGAGTCCTGGCACGACAAGATTCGTCAGGACAGCACGCAGGCCAAGGCCCAGCGTCTGGCGCTGATCGAAGAAATCAAGGCCTGGGCTGCAAGCAATGCGGCCAGCCAGGACTGGAAGAACATGTTGCGCGCGCTGCGCCAGTTCGGCGAGCGCTGGCGTGAAAGCGGCCATATCGGCGAAAAGCTGTTTGCCGAACTGCAGCCCCTGTTCAAGCAGGCCATGGCTGCTGCCGAAGCGCCCCTGCAGGCTGCACAAAAGGCCAGCCTGGAGCGTCGCCATGCCATGATCGACGAAGCCACGGCCCTGGGGGCAGCCCCCAGCCTGCGCATCGACGCCGTGAAGGCGCTGCAGCAGCGCTGGCAGGCCGAAGCCCAGGTGGTGCCGCTGGATCGCAAGCACGAGCAAAAGCTCTGGGATGCATTCCGCAAGCCGCTGGACGATGCCTTCAATCGCAAGAGCGTGGAGCGTGGTGGTCGCAGCCAGGTGGCGGTTGAGTTGTCCGAGCATGATCGTCGGGTGCTGGATGCGTCCAAGGCGGTCGAGGCGGCCAATGCCAGCGGCGATGCGCAAAAGATCCACGCAGCGCTGGCCGAGCTCGAAGCAGCCATCAAGGCTCAGCCCGCCAAGTCCGATGAAAACCAGCCCCAGGGCCAGGCAGAGCAAGCGTCTGAAGCTGTTGAGGCGCAAGCGAGCGAAGCCGCTGCAGTGGCCAAGCCGGCACGCCCCGTGGTGGCCGTGCGTGGCGATGACCGCCCTGGCATGAGGAAGGAGGCGGCAACTGCTGCAGGTGGTCGTCCTGGCGATCGCAAGGATGGCGGCCGTGGCCGCGATGCAGCGCGTGGCGAGCGCGGTGGCCGTGATGGTCGCGACAGCCGCGATGCCGGCCGCGGCCGTCGCGAGTTCACGCGCGAGGAGCGCGGACCGCGTCTGGCCGATTCAGCCTTCCGTGCCCAGCGTGATGCCGTGGAGCATGCCCAGGAGGCTCTGCGCAAGCTGGCGACCCAGGCGCACGGCGAAGCGCTGACTCAACTGCTCGGTGCCTGGCAGGCTCGTGATGCTGCGCAGCTGCCATCGGCTCAGCAACTGGGCAGCAAGGTGACGGCGCCTGTGCGCTCTTCCTGGTCCGGTGCTGTGGCTGCTGCGCCCAAGGGCAATGCTGCAGAGGCCCTGCTGCGCCTGGAAATGGCTGCCGATGTGCACACTCCTGCCGATCAACTGGCGGCACGCCGTGCGTTGCAGCTGCAGATGCTGACCCGCCGCAACGATCCTTCGCCCCAGCAGACCTGGGGTCAGGACGTGGCCACTGTGCTGGGCAGTGCCAGCGATGAGGCATCTGCCCGTCGCCTGCAGACCGCGCTCAAGCAATTGCTGCGCAAGTAAGCGACATATCGCCCCGATGGGAGGCGTTGCTCAAGAAAAAGGGAGCCGTTGGGCTCCCTTTTTTCGTATGTGCTGCGTACTGTCAGAGGGAGTCGGGGGCGCCAACGAAAAAGCCGCTGCATTTGCATGCAACGGCTTGTCGTGTTTGGTGCCCAGGAGAGGACTCGAACCTCCACGGAGTTACCCGCTAGTACCTGAAACTAGTGCGTCTACCAATTCCG
>NZ_JBSIFD010000007.1:0-68794 GCF_053615495.1 Comamonas sp. HJ-2
AGGAGAGGACTCGAACCTCCACGGAGTTACCCGCTAGTACCTGAAACTAGTGCGTCTACCAATTCCGCCACCTGGGCATCTCAGGAAAGACATAGATTGTATATCAAGAAAATGAACCCTCGCGCAAAAGTTGCCGATATGAACGAAGAAATTTTGGGCACTGTGCAGGGCCACCGCGACGGACACGGCTTTGTCGTCCGTGACGATGGTGAGCGTGACATCTACCTTCCCCCCAATGAAATGCGAGCGGTGCTGCACAAGGACAAGGTCCAGGTGCGTATCGCCCGTCATGACCATCGCGGTCGCCCCGAAGGCCGTGTGGTGGAAATCGTGGAGCGTCCAGACCAGCCCATCATTGGTCGCTTTCTGCAAGAAAGCGGTGTGTGGCTTGTGGCCCCTGAAGACAAGCGCTACGGCCAGGATGTTCTGATTCCTTCCAACGCCACAGGTGCGGCCAAGCCGGGGCAGGTGGTGGTGGTCGAATTGACCGAGGCGCCGGCGCTGTTCGGCCAGCCTGTGGGCCGCATCACCGAAGTGCTGGGTGAGGTGGATGACCCAGGCATGGAAATCGAGATTGCGGTGCGCAAGTATGGCGTGCCGCATATCTTCTCCGACGCCTGTCTCGAGCAAGCCAAGGCGCTGCCCGAAAAAGTCCGACCCGCAGACTACAAGCACCGTATTGATCTGACCGATATTCCTCTGGTCACCATTGACGGCGAAGATGCCCGCGACTTTGACGATGCCGTGTATTGCGAGCCCGCCAAGGTGGGGCGCAGCAAGGGTTGGCGCCTGCTTGTTGCGATTGCCGACGTGAGTCACTATGTGACCACAGGCAGTGCCATTGATGTGGATGCTTACGACCGCGCCACCAGCGTGTACTTCCCGCGCCGAGTGATTCCCATGCTGCCGGAAAAGCTCAGCAACGGGCTGTGCTCCTTGAACCCCGACGTCGATCGGCTGTGCATGGTCTGCGACATGCTGATCACGGCGCAAGGTGAGATTCACGCCTATCAGTTCTACCCGGCAGTAATGCATAGCCATGCGCGCTTCACCTATACCGAGGTGGCTGCAATCCTGGCCAATACGCGTGGCCCAGAAGCAGCCAAGCGCAAGGAGCGCGTGCAGGATTTGCTGAATCTGTATGGCGTCTTCCAGTCCCTGCTCAAGGCTCGTGAGGCGCGCGGTGCCGTGGACTTTGAGACGACCGAGACGCAAATCGTCTGCGACGACAACGGACGCATCGAAAAAATCGTGCCGCGCACTCGCAATGATGCGCACAAGTTGATTGAAGAAGCCATGCTGGCGGCGAATGTCTGCAGCGCAGATTTCATCGACCAAAGCGGGCAGCTTGGCCTGTTCCGCGTGCACGACAAGCCCTCGCTGGAAAAGCAGGAAATTCTGCGCAATTACCTCAAGGCCATGGGTGTGAGCATGAGCATCAGCGAAAACCCTTCGACCAAGGAGTTTCAGCAGATTGCCAATGCCACCAAGGACCGTCCAGACTCGCAGCAGATTCACACCATGCTGCTGCGCTCCATGATGCAGGCTTTCTATACGCCGGAAGGCTCGGGGCACTTCGGTCTGGCCTTTGAGGCCTATACCCACTTCACCAGCCCGATTCGTCGTTATCCAGACTTGCTGGTGCACCGCGTGATCAAGGCTGAGCTGAACGGCACACACTACAAGCTGCCCAGCCTGCCCACGCCGGGTGAAGCCGAAGCCAAGATGGCCAAGCGCCTCTCTTCGCGTGTGGTCGAGCCGGGGCAAAAGCCGCGCAAGCGCTCGGCGGCCAAGGAATTCCAGGCCTGGGAGGCTGCCGGCCTGCACTGCAGTGCCAACGAGCGCCGTGCCGACGAGGCCAGCCGCGATGTGGAGGCCTGGCTCAAATGCAAATACATGCGCGAGCATCTGGGCGAGGAGTTCGCGGGCACGGTTTCCTCGGTCACGACCTTCGGAGTCTTTGTGACGCTGGATGCCATGTATGTGGAAGGGCTGGTGCATATCACCGAGCTGGGCGGCGACTACTTCCGCTTCGACGAAGCCCGGCAGGAGCTGCGTGGCGAGCGCTCGGGCGTTCGCTATGGCATCGGCGCACGAGTGCGGGTGCAGGTCAGTCGCGTGGATCTGGACGGACGTCGCATCGACTTCCGCCTGGTTCGCGATGGCGAGGATGGCTTGGTACAAACACCACGCGGCGGTCGTGGCCAAGCCAAGGATGAGGGGCGTGGCCGTCGCGAGTCGCGTGACGAGCGCAGTGCGGGCGGCTATGCCGACAAGTGGAGTCGTCGCGATGCCAAGGCCAATCGTGCGCAGCGCAATGCTGCTGCGGGCCCTGCTTCTGCACCTGAGCCCGATCGCGCCAAGCAGGGGCGAAAGGCAGCCAAGAAAGCCATGCTGAAAAGCGTGAATCTGGCCGCACTGGAGGCGGAGTACGCACAAGAGCAAGCCGCGCCCAAGCCTGAGCCTGTGATGGAGTCCGTCATCGAGGTGCAGCAAGCCAAGCCTCGCAAGGCGGCAGGCAGGAAAAAGGTTGCAGCCCTGCTTGCGCCTGATGCTCCGGCCATCTCTGTTGTCAAGGCTGCGGTCAAGCCTGAATCAAGGTCGGTCGCAAAGCCCGCAACCAAGGTCTCAACGAAGTCTGTGGCGAAGTCGGCTCCCAAAGCCGTAAAGGCTGCTGCCAAGCCTGCGGCGGGTACCAAGGCTGCGCCGGCAAGCAAAACCAGCAAGCGCAAGACCGAGCGCTGATTGCTCTCCTATCAAGAGCTGAAAGGCCTTGCCCGATAACGGCAAGGCCTTTGTTTTTTTGCAGTTTATTGATTGCCCAGACGCAGAGCCAGTGCACTGGCGCTGAATGGGAGATCTGCTGGCCAGCAATCTGCAATGTGGCCATGGCGGAAGGCTGCCTGAGTCGCTGCCATATCGGCACTTTGACCCTGTGCCCATAGCGCCGCTATCAATCCGGCCAGCACATCGCCCGTGCCGCCCGTGGCCAGGCGGGCATTGCCGCTGGCATTGATCCAGACTTGCTGCTGTGGATTGGCAACGACCGTGCCCGAGCCCTTGAGCAGCACCGTGCACTGAAATTTGCTGGCAAGCTGCAGGCAGGATTGAAGGCGGTTGGCTTGTATTTGAGCAGTGCTGGTCTGCAGCAGGCGCGCGGCCTCCAGCGGGTGGGGGGTCAAGACCGTGGTCTGCTGGCGTGTGGCGCGCTGGCTCAGCTGCTGCGCCAGTGCCGGGCTGGCCGCAACGGCGTTGAGTGCGTCTGCATCCAGTACCAGTTGCGGAGCTTGTGCCAGTATGTGAGGCAACCAGGCCTGCACGGCTTCGCCGCCACCGCAGCCGCAGACCGCAGTGGCCTGGCTCCAGTCCTGCGCGGCGGGCCGGCGCAACATGATTTCCGGCCAGGGCGCAATGCCTTGCGGTGATTGCTCGTCCAGCAAGGCCAGCATGACGCGACCGGCTCCTGCGTGCAGTGCCGCCAGTGCCGCCAGCCAGGCTGCGCCCGTCATCGACAGGCCGCGCATGCCCAGGCCTTCGCCACCGAGCACGGCCACATCGCCAAAGCTGCCTTTGTGACTGGCGTGCGGGCGTGCTCTTGAGGAGGCAAGGCCTGGGTTGCTCAGATGTGCCGTGGGCTGTGCTGCAGCGGCTAGGGTGGGCGAGCTCGGTACGTCAGGAGCACTGGCAATGCCGCAGCCCAGGTCGTCCCACCAGATTTGTCCGCAGGCATCGCGGCCCTGACCGGTGAACAGGCCGGGCTGCAAGGTCAGCAAGGCAAGCGTGTGGCGCCGTTGGTCGGTGGCGATATGGCCGGGTGCGAATTCCCTCAGATATTGACCGGTATCGGCATCGAGGCCTGAGGCAACGTCTACACAGAGTACGTTGCAGGTGCAATGCTGAACCTGGGCCAGCAACTGCAGCAGGCGCTGATCGGCAGCCGAGGTCTTGCCGGAAGTGCGCGGGCTCAGTCCTATGCCCAGCAGTGCATCGACGCACAGGTCTTGTGGTCCCAGATCGAGGGGGGCGTCATCGAGCCACTGCACGCCAGCCTGCAAGGCCTTGTCCCGGGATGTCTGCGCGTCGGACGGAAGTTCGGCAGGTGCGCGCACTTCGCTGACCATGATTCGCGCATGGGGCAGCATGGCCCGGAGCTGAGCTGCCGCCTCAAAGCCGTCGCCGCCGTTGTTGCCCGGGCCGCAGGCAATCCAGATGCTTTGTGCGTGCGGGGCTATTGCCATTGCCAGCCTGGCGATGGCAAGGCCTGCGCGTTCCATCAGCCTGTGAGGCGGCAGGCGCTCGGCGCAAGCCTTCTCAATCTGACGCGTGGCAGTGGTGCTGAACAGCGGCCAGCCTTGACCAGCGGAAGTGGAGGCGGGCGGGGTGTCGGAGGGAGAAATGCGCAGCATGGCCCGAGGATAGCCTCCGGCTGTGCATTTGTGGGTTTTGATGATTTTTGCCTTGTGATTCAATAACCATAAGCGGTTATAGATACAAAAATGGAAGTCAGTCGCGATTGAGTATGGCTTCGATGCCTGCGCTGATATTCAGGATGGCATCGTCGTGCAGGGCGGCATGCCAGATCATCAGGCCCATGGGGAGCTCGTTCGGGTTGTGGCACGGCAGTGACAGGGCGCAGCCGTCCAGCATATTGACCACGCTGGTATTGCGCAGCAGCAGGCCGTTGACGCGGAAAAATTCTTCGTCACGCCTGAGGTCGGCTGCAGCATCGAAGCCGTTGGCCGGAGCGACGGATGCAATCGTGGGTGCCGTGATCGGCGTGGTGGGCGAGAGCAGGGCGTCATAGCCGGCAATGGCGCTCTCCATCTTGGCAATCCAGCGCTTGCGCGCGGCCAGCAGATCCAGATAGTCGGCAGCGCTCATGCTCGCGCCGCGCTCTATGCGCGAGCGCACCCGGGGATCGTAGAGCGCGGCCTTGGCGGGATCCTGCAGATGGCGCCGGTGCCAGGCATAGCTTTCGGTGGGCGAGAAGCCCCCGATGGTGTTGACGCCGTCCAGCTCCTCCAGCTCGGGCAGGTCAATCCACTCGATCTGCGCGCCGCCGGCCTGCAGCTTGGCGATGCTGCGTTCGAAGGCGCTGCGAACGGCGGGCTCGATCTGATCGAAGAAGAGGGGGCGCGGCACTGCCAGGCGCCACTGGCTCAGGCTGCGTTCATCCCTGGCGACTTTGCGCCCGGCCAGAATCTCGTGCAGCAGCACGGCATCGCGCACGCTGCGGGTGATGGCGCAGGCGGTATCCAGTGTGGGTGATAGAGGCACTGTTCCTTCGGTGGGAACCAGTCTGGCCGTGCTTTTGAAGCCAACCAGGCCATTGAGTGCAGCGGGAATGCGGATGGAGCCGCCGGTGTCCGAGCCCAGTGCCGCCCAGGCGGCGCCGCTGGCGACGGAAACAGCAGCGCCTGACGAGGATCCGCCGGGAATACGCGCCGGCCACGTGGGCGCCAGCTGAGGGTTGGCGGGGTGGCGCGCGTCCAGCGCGGCGGGGGTGCCGAAATGCGGGTTCACGCCAACGCCGGAAAAAGCGAACTCGACCATATGGGTGCGGCCGATGATGGCCGCGCCTGCAGCGCGCAGGCGGGCAACGGCCGTGGCGTCTGTGCGGGCGAGGGGCGCATCCTGCAGCACCAGGGAGCTGGCGGCGCTGCGCGTGCCTTGCGTGTCGAACAGGTCCTTGACCGAGATGGCCAGGCCGGCCAGGGGGGTAGTGGATGGCGTTTCTGCAGCCGCCCAGCGTGCCTCGTCAAAAAAAGTCTGGCTGAAAACGTTGGCGCACAAGGGGCTTTGCGCGGCAGCAATGCTCATTTGCATGAGGTTTGCAGCGCTTTGGCGGCCTTCGCGGATCTCAAGAGCGACGTGACTGAGGTCGAGTTGCATGGCAGTGTGCTAAAATTTTGCGGCTTTGCTAAGGGTTAGTCCGTGAGGATTGACTTGAAAAGCTCTGAAAGTGGTTGATGCGATGGCGTTTTTGTGTGTTGCAGCAATTGCTTTTAAGTCGGCAAGGCAAATAGCAAACCGGCCTATTCAAGGTGTTGCGCTCGCTTTTTTCAAGGCGGTTGCAATCGTTGGGCCGGATTTTAGACCCAACCTTTGAGGTAATTAACATGGCAGTAACAATGCGCGAGATGCTGGAAGCCGGCGTCCACTTCGGTCACCAAACTCGTTTCTGGAATCCCAAGATGGCTCCGTTCATCTTCGGTGCCCGCAACAAGATCCACATCATCAACCTGGAAAAGTCCCTGCCGATGTTCCAGGAAGCCCAGAAGTTCGCCAAGCAGCTGACTGCTAACGGCGGCACCATCCTGATGGTGGGTACAAAGCGTCAAGCCCGTGAGCTGGTGGCTGAAGAAGCCAAGCGCGCTGGCGTGCCCTTCGTTGACCAGCGCTGGCTGGGCGGCATGCTGACCAACTTCAAGACCGTCAAGACCTCCATCAAGCGTCTGAAGGACATGAAGGCTCAGCAAGAAGCCGGTCTGGAATCCATGTCCAAGAAGGAACAGCTGATGTTCGTTCGCGAACTGGAAAAGCTGGAAAAGGACATCGGCGGCATTCAGGACATGAACGGTCTGCCCGACGCCATTTTCGTGATCGACGTGGGCTTCCACAAGATCGCTATCGCTGAAGCCAAGAAGCTGGGCATTCCTCTGATCGGCGTGGTTGACACCAACCACAACCCCGATGGCATCGACTACGTGATCCCTGGTAACGACGACTCCGCCAAGGCTGTGCAACTGTACGCCCAAGGCATTGCCGACGCAATCCTGGAAGGCCGTGAAGCTCGTCTGAACGACGTGGTGAAGGCCGCTGCCGGTGAGAACGGCGACGAGTTCGTGGAAGTGGAAGAATCCGCCGCCTAAGCGAAGTCCGGCTGCGCGACCGCATCGCGAGAAAAAGCGGGGCTCTAGGTAGCCCCGTTTTTTTAGCCGGAATCCTGTAACGAATCGAACTGATACTGGAGAAATACGATGGCAATTACTGCAAGCATGGTCGCCGAACTGCGCGCCAAGACCGACGCCCCCATGATGGAATGCAAGAAGGCTCTGACCGAAGCTGATGGCGATATGGCCAAGGCTGAAGAGCTGCTGCGCGTCAAGCTGGGTACCAAGGCTGGCAAGGCCGCTTCCCGCGTGACTGCTGAAGGCGTTGTGGCTGCTTTCATCGACGGCGGCAAGGGCGGCCTGATCGAAGTGAACAGCGAAACCGACTTCGTGTCCAAGAACGACAGCTTCCTGGCCATGGCCAATGCCGCTGCCAAGCTGGTCGCCGAGCACAATCCCGCTGACCTGGACGCTCTGGGCGCTCTGGCCTACGAACAAGACGGCTACGGCCCCACTCTGGAAGACGTGCGCAAGGGTCTGATCGGCAAGATCGGCGAAAACATGTCCTTCCGTCGCTTCAAGGCTTTCAGCGGCGCTGGCCTGGCTGCCTACGTGCACGGCACCCGCATTGGCGTGGTGGTCGAGTTCGACGGCGACGCTTCTGCTGCCAAGGACGTGGCAATGCACGTGGCCGCCATGAAGCCCGTGGCTCTGACTTCCGCTGACGTGCCTGCTGACCTGATCGCCAAGGAACGCGCTGTGGCCGAAGGCAAGGCAGCCGAATCCGGCAAGCCCGCCGACATCGTTTCCAAGATGGTGGAAGGCTCCGTGCAGAAGTACCTGAAGGAAGTGTCCCTGGCTGACCAGGTCTTCGTGAAGGCTGCTGACGGCAAGCAAACCGTGGCTCAGATGCTCAAGGCTGCCAACACCAATGTGAAGGCGTTCACGATGTATGTCGTGGGTGAAGGCATTGAGAAGAAGACTGATGACTTCGCCGCTGAAGTGGCTGCCCAGGTGGCAGCAGCCAAGGCTGGTGCTTAAACCTAAGCCTTAGCAACAATCGCGGCCTAGAGCCGCGATTGATTTATTCCCCTCCCGTTTTCATACTCATTCAACTTCCATCGGAGAAACACCATGTCCAACGCCATTCCAGCCCACAAGCGCATCTTGCTCAAGCTGTCGGGGGAGGCGTTAATGGGAGATGACCAGTTCGGCATCAACCGTGCAACCATCGAGCGCATGGTGGCTGAGATCGTGGAAGTGACCAAGGTGGGTGTGCAGGTTGCCGTGGTGATCGGCGGCGGCAACATCTTCCGCGGCGTGGCAGGTGGCTCGGTCGGCATGGACCGTGCGACTGCCGACTATATGGGCATGCTGGCCACGGTGATGAATGCCCTGGCTCTGGCAGATGCCATGGACAAGCAGGGCCTGACGGCACGCGTGATGTCGGCCATCGGTATCGAGCAGGTGGTCGAGCCCTATGTGCGTCCCAAGGCGCTGCAGTACCTGGAAGAGGGCAAGGTCGTGGTGTTCGCTGCCGGTACGGGCAATCCCTTCTTCACCACCGACACGGCCGCTGCGCTGCGTGGTGCTGAAATCGGCGCCGAAGTCGTGCTCAAGGCCACCAAGGTGGATGGCGTCTACACGGCCGACCCGGTCAAGGATCCTTCGGCCACGCGTTACGACAAGCTGGCTTTCGATGAGGCCATCTCGCGCAATCTGGGCATCATGGATGCCACGGCTTTCGCGCTGTGCCGCGATCAGAAGCTGCCGATTCGCGTGTTCTCCATCGTCAAGCCCGGCGCACTCAAGCGCGTGGTCATGGGTGAAGACGAAGGCACTCTGGTGTACGCTTGAGCGTTTTGCCGCCACATGCCCGCAAAGGAACAAGAACATGACGATCGCTGAAATCAAAAAGAACACCGAAACCAAGATGGGTCAGTCCATCGAGGCTCTGAAGAACAATCTGGCTCGCGTGCGTACCGGCCGGGCGAATCCCGCGCTGCTGGATGCCATCCATGTCGAGTACTACGGCTCCATGGTGCCGCTGTCCCAGGTGGCCAATGTGTCTTTGCTGGATTCCCGCACCATCAGCGTGCAGCCCTGGGAAAAGAACATGGCTGCCAAGGTGGAAAAGGCCATTCGCGAAAGCGATCTGGGTCTGAATCCCGCTTCCATGGGCGACCTGATCCGCGTGCCCATGCCTCCCATGAGCGAAGAGCGCCGCAAGGAAATGACCAAGCTGGCGCGCAACGAAGGCGAGAACGCCAAGATTGCCGTTCGCAACCTGCGTCGCGATGCCAATGAAGGCGTGAAGAAGCTGGTCAAGGACAAGGAAGCCTCTGAAGACGATCAGAAGCGCTCCGAAGCCGAAATCCAGAAGATCACCGACAAGCATATTGCCGAGGTCGATACGCTGGTGGCGGCCAAGGAACAGGACATCATGGCGGTCTGAGTCTTTCCAAAGGACTTGCACTTTTGACATCCAAGAAAAACGGCGCGGTTCCGCGCCATATCGCCATCATCATGGACGGCAACGGACGGTGGGCCAAGCGCCGTCTGCTTCCACGTCTTGCCGGCCACAAGCAGGGAGTGGAGTCCCTGCGCCGCTGCGCTCGCGCCTGCGTCGAGCGTGGTGTGCAGGTGCTCACGGTGTTTGCGTTTTCCTCCGAGAACTGGAACCGGCCTCAGGAAGAGGTCTCGGGCCTCATGAGCCTGCTGGCCAATGCCCTGGCCAAGGAAGTCGCTCAACTCAGCCGCGACGGCGTGCGCCTGTACTTTGTCGGCGACCGCCAGGGGCTGAGCGACAAGGTTCGGGAGGGTCTGGCAGAGGCCGAGCGCATCACCGCTCACAACACGCGTCTGGTTCTCAACGTCTGCTTCAACTACGGTGGCCGCTGGGATATAGCCCAGGCTGCACAGAAGCTGGTGGCACAGGGGCTGGAGCTGACTCCCGAGAATCTGGACAGGGCCATGGCCTTGGCCCATGTGCCGGATCCTGATCTCATGATCCGCACCGGCGGTGAAACTCGCATCAGCAATTTCCTGCTCTGGCAGGCTGCTTATACAGAGCTTTTTTTCAGCAATGCCCTGTGGCCTGATTTCGACGAGGCGGCTCTTGACGAGGCCATTGCCGTGTTTGGCGGTCGTGAGCGCCGCTTCGGCCAGACTTCCGAGCAGATTCAACCATCATCCACCGTCACCTTGACGGTTTAACCATAAGAGGTGCCATGCTCAAGCAGCGCGTCATTACCGCCTTGATTTTGCTGGCCATTTTGTTGCCGGCACTGTTTTATACGGCCAGCACCGTGCCCTTTGCCGCACTGATGCTGTTGTTCATGGCGGCTGGTGCCTGGGAGTGGGGGCGACTCAATGGTTTTGGACAGGCAGGCTCACTGGGCCTGGGGGCTGTTTGTACGGCGCTGTGCGCCGGCTCCTGGTGGGCCGGCTGGGTGGATCAGCCTCTGCCCACGGTGTGGCTGACTGCAGGTTCCCTCTGGGTGCTGGGGGGCGTTTTGCTGCTGCGCGCTGGCGTGGCGGGCTGGCCGCATATTCCGGCAGCAGTGCGTCTGGTCGGCGGCGTGCTGGCATTGTGGCTGGCTTGGCTGGCCGTGGTGCAGGCGCGTAATATCGGCATCAACTTCCTGCTGTCGGTGCTGGTGCTGGTCTGGGTGGCTGATGTCTTTGCCTATTTTGCAGGCCGCACTTTCGGCCTGAAGTTCACCAGGAACAAGCTGGCTCCTTCCATCAGTCCCGGCAAGAGCTGGGAAGGTGTCTGGGGCGGCATGCTGGGGGTGGTTGTGCTGGCTCTGGTCTGGAGCTGGGCAGATCGTCACTACGGCGCCGGTGTTCTCAGTTTCTATTCGGTGCTGCAGTCGCGCGGACTTTGGTTCCTGCTGCTGGCTTCGGTGTTTATGGCTGCGATGAGTGTGGTGGGCGACCTGGTCGAATCCCTCATCAAGCGCAGCGTCGGTGTCAAGGACAGCAGCGGCTTGCTGCCCGGCCATGGTGGTGTCCTGGATCGCATTGATGCCCTCCTGCCCACACTGCCGTTGGCGATGATGCTCTCATCCTTTGTGCATCCATGAAGCAGAAAATCACGGTTCTGGGTTCTACCGGTTCGATCGGAACCAATACCCTGGATGTGGTGGCGCGCCACCCTGAACAATACGAAATCTTCGCGCTGAGCGCAGCCACGCAGGTGGATCTGATGCTCAGGCAATGCGCGCAGTTCAAGCCGCAGTTCGCTGTGATGGCCAGTGCGCCCCATGCTCGTCAACTGGCTGAGGCAATCAAGCAAGACGGGCTTCAAACACAGGTGCTTCAGGAGCGGGATGCGCTTGAAGTGATCGCGTCGCACCCGGATGTGGATGCTGTCATGGGGGCGATTGTCGGTGCGGCCGGACTGGCACCCTGTCTGGCGGCCGCCAGGGCCGGCAAGCGTCTGCTGCTGGCCAACAAGGAGGCCCTGGTGGTGGGCGGCGCGCTGTTCATGGACACCGTCAAGCGCCATGGAGCCACTTTGCTGCCCATCGACAGCGAGCACTCGGCCATCTTCCAGTGCTTGCCCGAAGACAGCAGCACCTGGGCTGATCGCGTTGACTCCTTGCTGTTGACGGCATCGGGCGGACCATTTCGCCAGAGTGATCCGGCGACACTGTCCGAAATCACGCCCGAGCAGGCTTGCTCGCATCCCAATTTTTCCATGGGGCGCAAGATCTCGGTGGACTCGGCCACCATGATGAACAAGGCGCTGGAGGTGATCGAGGCGCGCTGGCTGTTCGATATGGCGCCCGAGAAGATCAAGGTGGTGATCCATCCGCAGCAGATCGTGCACTCCATGGTGCAGTTCAAGGACGCGTCCGTGCTCGCTCAGCTGGGCACGCCCGATATGCGTGTGCCGATTGCCTGCGGTCTGGCCTGGCCCGAGCGCATCGAGAGCGGCGCACCTGTGCTGGATTTCGCCAAGCTGGCGGCGCTGACCTTCGAGGAGGCGGATGCGCGTCGCTTTCCGGGCCTGCATCTGTCCTGGCAGGCGCTGCGCGCGCCCGAGGGTACGACCACGGTGCTCAACGCAGCGAACGAAGTGGCTGTCGCCGCATTCCTGGAGCGTCGCCTGTCGTTTGACCGCATTCATGCCGTCAATCTGCAGACGCTGGAATCCGTGCAACCCGGTGTCGTGGGCAGTCTGGAAGAGTTGATGGCGCTCGATGAGCGAGCGCGCGAGCGTGCGGCTGACATAGTCAGGCTGTGGGCGCGCTGATCTGGCACCGAGTTTGGTGGCTTGAGGGCTTGCGGTTGAACTTGCGGCCTGCTGCACGCTCCAAGCATTGATTGGCATTAAGGGGTTTCAGGTGTTGCTGACGGTTGTGGCTTTCATCGTGGCGCTCGGCGTTCTGATTGCGGTGCATGAGTGGGGCCACTATCGCGTTGCCGTGGCCTGTGGCGTCAAGGTGCTGCGCTACTCCGTGGGCTTTGGCAAGCCGCTGTTGCGCTGGGTCGGCAAGAAGTCGGGTACCGAATATGTGATCGCGGCGCTGCCTCTGGGCGGCTATGTGCGCATGCTTGACGAGCGCGAGGGCGAGGTCAGACCCGAGGAAAAACACCTGGCCTTCAACAATCAGCCCCTGCGCTCACGTGCAGCGATTGTTGCCGCGGGGCCGGCGGCCAATCTGGTGCTGGCAGTGGCGCTGCTGGCAGTGGTCAACTGGGTGGGTACCAACGAGCCGGCGGCCCGGCTTGCGGCTCCTCCAGAAGGCACGTTGCTGCATCAGGCCGGTATTCAAAGCGGCGACTGGGTGCAGCGTGCCTCTGTGGGTGGCAAGGAATGGCAGCCTGTGCGTGCCCTGGGTGATTTGCGCTGGCTGGTGACGACAGCTGCCATTGAAGGTGAAACCTTGCAGCTGGAGGTGGCGGCACAAGAACATGGCGCGGCGCGTGTCGTGCCGCTCGATCTCGCTTCCTTGCAACAAAAGGAACCGGATGCAGCTTTCTTTGACAAGGTCGGGCTGCAGGGTGCCTGGAGTCGTCCGGTCATAGAAGAGGTTGTTGCAGGTGGTCCGGCGGAAAAGGCGGGTCTGCAAAAAGGCGATGTGCTGCTCAGCATCGATGGCCAGGCAGCTCAGGATGGCGCTCAGGCGCGTGCCGCGATTCGTGTCTCGGGTGCATCCGGTCGAGTCGAGCCGCAGGCCTGGGCTGTGGAGCGTGCGGGCCGGCGTCTGAACCTGCGGGTGCAGCCGGAAATAGTACCTGGCAAGGATGGACAAGCTGCAACTGCACGTGTGAACGCCTTTATTGGCAGTCAGCCCGAAATGGTGCTGGTGCGCCATGGCTTTTGGGATGGCTTGAGCGCCGGTGTGCACAAGACCTGGGAGCTGTCCTCCATGACGCTGCGCATGATGGGGCGCATGCTGATCGGTCAGGCCTCGCTCAAGAATATCAGCGGTCCTTTGACGATCGCAGACTATGCAGGCAAGTCCGCCAGCATGGGGCTGGTGCAATACCTGTCGTTCCTCGCGCTGATCAGCATCAGCCTGGGCGTTCTCAACCTGCTACCATTGCCCGTTCTGGATGGTGGGCACCTGATGTATTATCTTTGGGAAGGTTTGACGGGGCGCAGTGTCTCTGATGTCTGGGCTGAAAGACTGCAGCGTGCAGGCGTCGCAGTCATATTGCTGATGATGTCAGTCGCCTTTTTCAACGATATCAACCGGCTCTGGGGCTAATTTTTACCGCTACGGTAGGCCGCATTCGCGGCGATTTCCACTCATGAAAAAACATTTCAATCGCTTGGGCGTGCGCTCTGCAACTGCCCTGGCTGCTATGGTTTTAGCTGCGCAAGCGGCATGGGCATTGGAGCCCTTCAAAGTTCAAGATATCCGCGTCGAGGGTTTGCAGCGAGTGGAGCCCGGTACGGTGTTCGCTTCCATGCCTTTGCGCGTGGGCGATGACTACAACGACGAAAAGGGCGCGGCTGCCATTCGTTCGTTGTTTGCTCTGGGTCTGTTCAAGGACGTGCGTCTCGAAGCCAATGGCAATGTGCTGGTGGTGGTTGTGGAAGAGCGCCCCACCATTGCCGAGGTGAACTTTGCCGGCACCAAGGAGTTCGACAAGGACACTCTGCTCAAGGCCATGCGTGACGTGGGCCTGGCCGATGGCCGCCCTTTCGACAAGGCGCTGGCTGATCGCGCCGAGCAAGAACTCAAGCGCCAGTACATCAACCGCAGTCTGTATGGCGCTGAAGTGGTGACCACGGTGACGCCTATCGAGCGCAACCGAGTGAACCTGACCTTCACCGTCTCCGAAGGTGAGCCGGCCAAGATCAACGAAATCCACATTGTGGGCAACAAGGCCTTCAAGGAATCGACGCTCAAGGACCTGTTCGACCAGGACACAGGCAACTGGATGAGCTGGTACACCAAGTCTGACCGCTACGCTCGCAACAAGCTCAATGCCGATCTGGAGTCGCTGCGCTCCTACTATCTGCAGCGCGGCTATCTGGAGTTCCGTGTGGAGTCCACCCAGGTCGCCATCTCTCCGGACAAGCAAAATATCGGCCTGACCGTGAATATTCACGAAGGCAATCAGTATGTGGTCTCCGGCGTGAAGCTCGAAGGTAACTACCTGGATCGTGACGACGAGTTCAAATCGCTGGTCAAGATCAAGCCAGGTGAGCCCTATAACGCCGACCAGGTTTCCGAGACCATCAAGGCTTTTACCGACTATTACAGCAATTTCGGTTTTGCCTTCGCCAAGGTGGAGGCAGTGCCCGAAGTCGATCGCGCCAACAATCGCGTGGCCATCGTGTTGCAAGCACAGCCTTCGCGTCGCGCCTACATCCGTCGCATCAGCGTCAGCGGCAACAACAAGACCCGCGACGAAGTGATTCGCCGCGAGTTCCGCCAGTTCGAGGCCTCCTGGTATGACGGCCAGAAGATCAAGCTGTCGCGCGACCGTGTGGACCGTCTGGGCTTCTTCACCCAGGTCGATATTGAAACCCAGGAAGTGCCCGGATCCCCCGATCAGGTCGATCTGATGATCAATGTGGTTGAGAAGCCCACAGGCTCGATCCAGCTGGGCGCAGGTTTTTCCAGCGCTGAAAAGGTCTCGCTGTCCTTCGGTATCAAGCAGGAAAACGTGTTCGGCTCGGGCAACTACCTGGGTCTGGATGTCAACACCAGCAAGTACAACCGCACCATGGTGGTGTCGACAACCAATCCGTACTTCACGGATACCGGTATCTCGCGCACCTATGACCTGTACTACCGCACCATCCGTCCCTACTATGACGATGGCGCCTACAAGATCATCACCAAGGGTGCCAGCGTGCGCTTCGGTGTGCCCTTCAGCGAAGTGGACACCATCTTCTTCGGTGCCGGTGTTGAAGGCAATGAGATCAAGCCTGGCACCTATATGCCGGCGGTCTATAACGAGTACTGCGGTGGTCTGCCTGGCCAGAACATAGGCTGCTCCAAGACCGGTATCCCTCTGACTCTGGGATGGTCTCGTGATAACCGCGACAGTGCCCTGGCGCCCAATGCCGGTCGCTATCAGCGTGTGAATCTGGAGGCCTCGTTCATGAGCGATATGCGCTATGCGAAGGCCAACTACCAGATTCAGCAATATATTCCGCTGAACAAGAAGTACACGATTGCCCTGAACGGCGAGCTGGGCTGGGGCAAGGGCCTGGGCGGCAATCCCTATCCCATCTTCAAGAATTTCTACTCGGGTGGTCTGGGTTCGGTGCGTGGCTTCGAGCAAGGCTCTCTGGGGCGTCGTGACTCAGTGAATACCAATCTGGCCTTGGGTGGTACGCGCAAGCTGACCTTGAATGGTGAATTCATGGTCCCGTTCCCAGGTGCCGGTAATGACAGAACACTGCGTCTGTTCGGCTTTGTGGACGTGGGTAATGTGTGGGCGGAAGGTGAAAGCATGGATCTGGGAACCTTGCGTGCTTCCACCGGTATCGGTATTAGTTGGATTTCGCCGCTGGGCCCTCTGCGTTTGGCGTATGCTCAGCCAATCCGTAAGGAAACCGGCGATAGAATCCAGAAACTGCAATTCCAAATCGGAACATCTTTCTAATGAAATCTCTCTCTAGCCATCTTTCTTTGGCTGTGCTGCTTGGCGCCATGGCCGTCTCTGCGCATGCACAGGAATTCAAGGCCGGTTTTGTGAACACGGATCGTATCTTCCGTGAGGCATCCGCCGCCAAGGCTGCCCAAGCCAAGCTTGAGCAGGAGTTTTCTAAGCGTGAAAAGGATTTGGTCGATCAGGGCAATTCCTTGAAGAGCGCCTCGGACAAGTTCGAGCGTGAAGCTACCACCATGTCCGAGAGCCAGCGTGCTTCGCGCCAGCGTCAGCTGGTGGATCAGGACCGTGAATTCCAGCGCAAGCGCCGTGAATTTCAGGAAGACCTGAACGCTCGCAAGAATGAAGAGCTGGCCACCGTGCTGGATCGTGCTAACAAGGTTGTCAAACAAGTGGCCGAGACTGAAAAGTACGACGTCATCCTGCAAGAGGCCGTGTATATCAACCCCAAGTTTGATATCACCGACAAGGTCATCAAGGCCCTGAACGGCACAAAGTAATCCCAAGGATACTTTTGTGAGCGTTCTATTGGGACAGATTCTCGATGCGCTCGGTGGAGAACTGGTAGGTGGCGAGCGCGAGATGCCTATCTCGCGCATCGCTCCACTGGACTCTGCGGGCCACGGTGATCTGAGCTTTTTAAGCAATCCCCGCTATCGCCAGCAACTGGCCGCCTCACAGGCGGCCTGTGTCATTGTGGCGCCGACGATGCGTGATGAAGCAGCGCAGCGTGGCGCCTGCATTGTCACGGCTGATCCTTATGCCTATTTCGCGCGAGCCACCCAGTGGTGGAAGGCGCATCAGCAGGGCGGCAGGCCGCGCGGCATCCATGCGAGTGCGGTGGTGGATGCCACGGCCCAGGTGCATGAAAGTGCCTATGTGGGGCCGCAATGCGTGGTGGAGGCAGGCGCGGTCATCGGTGCCGATACGGTGCTGAAATCGCGCGTCACCATCAGCCAGGGCTGTGTGCTGGGCGAGCGCTGCATTCTGCATCCCGGTGTGGTCATCGGTGCCGACGGCTTCGGCTTCGCGCCCTCGGCGGGCCAATGGGAAAAGATAGAGCAGTTGGGGGCCGTGCGCATCGGCAACGATGTGGAAATCGGTGCCAACACCTGCGTGGATCGTGGGGCACTTGATGACACCGTCATTGAAGATGGCGTCAAGATCGATAATCTGGTGCAGATTGCCCACAATGTGCACATTGGTGCGCATACGGTGATTGCCGGCAATACCGGTATTGCCGGCAGTGCGCGCATCGGCAAGCGCTGCCAGATTGGTGGAGCCGCCAATATTCTGGGGCATTTGACGATTGCGGATGGCACGGTGATTTCGCCGACCTCCATGGTCACTCGCTCCTTGCCCAAGGCAGGTTTTTATACAGGCATCTTTCCGTTGCAAGAGAACGAGCAATGGGAAAAGAACGCTGCAACCTTCAGGCAGTTGTACACGCTCCGGGAGCGGGTCAAGAAGCTTGAACAAGCGCTGGCTGAGGGCCGGCAAAGCAACAACGGAAATTGATGATGGATATTCAAGAAATTCTCAAGCAACTGCCTCACCGCTATCCCTTTCTTCTGGTGGATCGGGTGCTGGAGCTTGAGCGCAACACGCGCATCAAGGCGATCAAGAACGTCACCTTCAACGAGCCGTTCTTCACCGGGCATTTCCCCGGTCGTCCGGTCATGCCCGGCGTGCTGATTCTTGAAGCCCTGGCCCAGGCTGCCGGCCTGCTGGCCTTCGACGCCATGGGCCAGGTGCCCGATGAAAACAATATCTACTACTTCGTGGGTATCGACTCGGCACGCTTCAAGCGCCCCGTGGTGCCGGGAGACCAGCTGGCCCTGGAGATCACCATCGACCGCGTGCGTGGCGGCATCTGGAAGTTCAACGCCGTCGCCAGCGTGGATGGCGAAGTGGCCGCTGAAGCTCAGCTGATGTGCACCATGCGTCACGTGGGATAAGCGTTGATGGCGGCTGTGAGCTTGATTCATCCCACCGCCGTGGTGGACCCGGCGGCCCAGCTTGACACCTCGGTGTCGGTGGGGCCGTATGCCGTCATCGGCCCCAGGGTGCGCATTGGCGCCGGCAGCAAGGTGGGCGCGCATTGCGTGATCGAAGGCGACACCACCATTGGTGAAGGCAACCACATCTTCCAGTTCGCATCGCTGGGTGCGCAGCCCCAGGACAAGAAGTACGCGGGCGAGCCTACACGTCTGGTGATCGGCGACCGCAACACGGTGCGCGAGTTCTGTACCTTCAATACGGGGACCACGCAGGATCGCGGCGAGACGACCATCGGCAATGACAACTGGATCATGGCCTATGTGCATATCGCGCATGACTGCATCATTGGCAACCAGACCACACTGGCGAACAACACCACGCTGGCAGGCCATGTGCATGTCGGCGACTGGGTGACGATTGGTGGCCTGACCGGTGTGCTGCAGCGCATGCGCATAGGTGCACATGCCATGGTGGGCTTTCAGGCCCATGTGAACAAGGATGTGCCGCCCTTCATGACGGTGGATGGCAATCCGCTGGCCGCTCGCAGCGTGAATCTGATCGGTCTCAAGCGTCGTGGCTTCTCGGATGCACGCATTGCCGCCGTGCGTGAAATGCACAAGCTGCTGTACCGCCAGGGGCTGACGCTGGAACATGCCATTGCGGCCATGGATGCGATCAAGTCGGCAACGCCTGAAGCCGTGCAGGACGTGGACTTCATGCAGTCCTTTCTGGCATCGGCAAGCAACGGCATTACACGTTGATAGCGGCTCGCGTTGTCCCTATCTGAGTTTGAGACGTGAATAGCTCTGAAATGACTAATAAGCAGGCGCAAGCTGCTCCAGATTTCATAGCGCCCAGCATTGCCATGGTGGCAGGCGAGGCCTCGGGCGATCTGCTGGCTTCGCTGTTGCTCGACGGTCTGCGTCAGCGCTGGCCCGATGCGAGCTCCATGGGCATAGGCGGCGACAGGATGCAGGAGCGCGGCTTTGACGCCTGGTGGCAGTCAGAACGCCTGGCCGTGCACGGTTACAGCTGGGAAGTGCTGGCGCGAGTGGCCGAGTTGCTCGGTATTCGCAAAAAGCTGCGTCAGCGCCTGATTGCGCATCCGCCCTCGGTCTTCGTCGGTGTGGATGCCCCCGACTTCAACCTGGGGCTGGAGACCGGCTTGCGTGAAGCCGGCATCAAGACCGTGCACTTTGTCTGTCCGTCGATCTGGGCCTGGCGTGCCGATCGCGTGGAGAAAATCCGTCGCGCCGCCGACCATGTGCTGTGCATCTTCCCGTTCGAGCCCGAACTGCTGGCCCAGCATGGCATCGAAGCCACCTACGTCGGTCATCCGCTGGCGCAGGTGATTCCGCTGCACCCCGATAGAGCGGCCGCGCGTGCGCGCCTGGGCCTGGCCGAAGAGGGGCTGGTGCTGGCCTTGCTGCCCGGCAGCCGCCGCTCCGAGGTGCGCTACATTGCCTCAGGCTTTTTCAAGGCGGCGGCGCTGGTCCAGAAGGCGTTGCCTCAGACCCGGATCGTGGTGCCGGCCGTGCCTTCGCTGTACGAAGAGGTGCAGCGCATTGCGGCCGAGGCCGGCATGCAGGGCAAATGCCTCATCGTCAAGGGCCAGTCCCACGATGTGCTGGCAGCCTGCGACTGCACGCTGATTGCCAGCGGCACCGCCACGCTGGAGGCTGCGCTCTACAAGCGCCCCATGGTCATCAGCTACAGCATGCATCCCTGGAGCTGGCGCCTGATGAAGCGCAAACAGCTGCAGCCCTGGGTGGGGCTGCCCAATATTCTGTGCGGCGATTTTGTCGTGCCCGAGCTGCTGCAGGATGCGGCAACACCCGAGGCGCTGGCCCAGGCCGCACTGGGCTGGCTCAGAGCCAGCCAGGATTCTCCTGCCACCATTGAAGCGCTGGTTGAGCGCTTCACCGCGCTACATCACGAACTGCGCCGCGATACCGCCGAACTGGCTGCCCATGCGATCCAAAAAATCATTGCCACCCCCGCTGCTTGAGCAAGGCTGCCTGCCCTGGCATCCGCCCGGGCTGGTTGCCGGGGTGGATGAGGCAGGGCGCGGCCCGCTGGCCGGTCCGGTGGTGGCTGCCGCCGTCATCCTGGACGATCTGAAGCCCATTGCCGGGCTTAATGACTCCAAGAAGCTCACGGCCAACCGCCGCGAGGTGCTCTACGACGAGATCCGTGCCAAGGCGCTGTGCTTTTGCATAGCTCAGGCTTCGGTGCAGGAGATCGACGAGATCAACATTCTCAAGGCCACGCTGCTGGCCATGCGTCGCGCGGTGATGGGCCTGCGTCTCAAGCCCGTGCTGGTGCTGGT
This sequence comes from Comamonas sp. HJ-2, assembly GCF_053615495.1. Taxonomy (NCBI): domain Bacteria; kingdom Pseudomonadati; phylum Pseudomonadota; class Betaproteobacteria; order Burkholderiales; family Comamonadaceae; genus Comamonas; species Comamonas sp. HJ-2. The sequence continues at coordinate 20,254 of NZ_JBSIFD010000007.1, forward strand.
GGACGGCAACCAGCTGCCGCAGATCGATGTGCAGGCCGAGGCCATCGTCAAGGGGGACTCGCTGGTGCAGGCCATTTCCGCAGCTTCGATCCTGGCCAAGGTCACGCGTGACCGCTGGTGCGAACGCCTGGATGCCCAGTACCCGCAGTACGGCTTTGCCGGACACAAGGGCTATGGCACGGCCGCGCATCTGCAGGCCTTGCGCGCCCATGGTGCGACGGCAGAGCACAGGCGCTCCTTTGCGCCCGTGGCCCAGGTGCTGCAAGCCGGCCAGGTGTGTGCAGGCGGCATGGCGCAGCCTGTGCTGTGCGAGACCGGGCTATCGGGTGTGACGTCCAGCCTGCTGATGTCGCAGGCATCGCTCTACGTCTGATGCGCGCCTGATCGACATTGTCTGCATTCCCGAGTGCGGCGCAGGGCCGCCTCGGGCGTTCTATCTTCTTGTTTCAAGCCCGGCCAGGCGCTTGCATGCCGGGTTTTTGTTTTTTCTCAGAGGTCGACATGGCAGCACGCCCCCAGGTCACGGACATTCATTCGCGCGACAACGCTTTCGTCAAAGAACTGCGCCGTCTGTCCCAGGACAGCACGGCCTATCGCAAACAGGGGCAGGTCTGGCTTGAAGGCGATCATCTTTGCCGTGCGGCCCTGGTGCGGGGTCTGAAACCAAAGCTTGCCGTTTTTGCGCAGTCTTTCTGGCCTCAGGCGCCCGAGGAGTGGGTGCAGGCTGCCGGCAAGGTCGTGGTGCTGGCAGATGCCTTGTTCGACGAGATCAGCGCTCTGGAATCTCCTGCCCGCATGGGCTATGTGATGGACTGGGATGCGGGTGTGCAGGTGCAGCCGGGCGTTGCCACCGTGGTGCTGGACCGCGTCCAGGATGCCGGCAATGTGGGCAGCATCCTGCGCAGCGCGTCGGCCTTCGGCTTCACCCAGATCCTGGCGCTCAAGGGCACGGCCGCACTGTGGAGTCAGAAGGTGCTGCGTGCCGGCATGGGTGCTCACTTCGGCCTGCATCTGGTCGAGGCGGCCTCGGTCGATGAGGTGCAAGGCCTGCAAGTGCCCCTGGTAGTGACCAGCTCCCATCAGGGGACATTGATCCATGAGGCCGACCTGCCATGGCCCTGTGCCTGGGCCATGGGTCATGAAGGGCAGGGTGTGGGCGATGCGCTGATGGAGATGGCGCGGCACCGCATCAGCATTGCGCAGCCTGGAGGTGAGGAGTCACTCAATGTGGCTGCTGCGGCCGCGATCTGCCTGCATGCGAGCAGCGTAAGCATGCTACGCCGTAGAGGGTAATCCCGGGGCGCTTCAAAGGGGTGAAGCGGACAGAGCCTATAATGGGCGGCTTTCAAGCATTCCTTCATACGCCTAGCGACGCTTCCTCGCCATTCCCTGCAGACACAAATGTCCCAGCGCACACGCCGGGGCTTCGTTGGGCGTAACCGTAATTAAAAAACCGGAGAACCCAGTGCTTTTGTCTCTCAAGGGAAATTTCCCATCCGCCATTCTGGCGCTCGCAGACGGCACGGTCTTTATTGGCAACTCGATTGGTGCGCAAGGCACCACTGTTGGCGAAGTCGTTTTCAACACCTCGCTGACCGGCTACCAGGAAATCCTCACCGACCCCAGCTATTGCCAGCAGATCGTGACGCTCACGTATCCGCACATCGGCAACTACGGTGTCAATCCTGAAGACGTCGAAGCTGACAAGATCCATGCCGCAGGTCTCATCATCAAGAACCTGCCCCTGCTGGCCAGCAACTTCCGAAGCACCCAGACGCTGTCCGAGTACCTGACCGAAGGTAAGACCGTCGCCATCGCCAACATCGACACCCGCAAGCTCACGCGACTGCTGCGTGACCAAGGCGCGCAGAACGGCGCAATCGTGGGTCTGGCCGCTGGTGAAGAAGTCACCCAGGCCAGGATCGACGAGGCCATCGCCGCCGCCAAGGCCGCCCCCAGCATGAAGGGGCTGGATCTGGCCAAGGTCGTGTCTACCGACAAGTCCTACCCATGGACCGAGGCCGAGTGGACGTTGGGCGAAGGCTACGGCAAGCTCGAATCGCCCAAGTTCAAGGTTGTGGCCTATGACTTCGGCGTGAAGAAGAACATTCTGCGCATGCTGGCCGAGCGCGGCTGCGACGTGACCGTCGTGCCCGCCCAGACTCCAGCCAAGGATGTGTTGGCCCTGAACCCCGACGGCGTGTTCCTGTCCAACGGCCCTGGCGACCCCGCGCCTTGCGACTACGCCATTGCCGCTGTGCAAGAGATCATGGCAGCCAAGATGCCGGTGTTCGGTATCTGCCTGGGCCACCAGATCATGGCTCTGGCCTCCGGTGCCAAGACCTTCAAGATGCAGAACAGCCATCACGGTGCCAACCACCCCGTCAAGGACCTGGACACCGGCCACGTCAGCATCACCAGCCAGAACCACGGTTTCGCGGTGGAGCTGGAGTCGCTGCCCGCCAATGCCCGCGCCACGCACATCAGCCTGTTTGACGGCACGCTGCAAGGTCTGGAGCGCACCGATGTGCCTGCCTTCTGCTTCCAGGGTCACCCCGAAGCATCGCCCGGCCCCAACGATATCGGCTATCTGTTTGACCGCTTCACAGCGCTGATGGAGAAACACAAAAATGCCTAAGCGCAACGACCTAAAAAGCATTCTGATCATTGGCGCCGGTCCCATCGTGATCGGTCAGGCCTGCGAGTTTGACTATTCCGGCGTGCAGGCCTGCAAGGCCCTGCGCGAAGAGGGTTACAAGGTCATCCTGATCAACAGCAACCCTGCCACGATCATGACCGACCCGGCCACCGCCGACGTCACCTACATCGAGCCCATCACCTGGCAGACGGTCGAGAAGATCATCGCCAAGGAACGCCCCGATGCCATCCTGCCTACCATGGGCGGCCAGACCGCGCTGAACTGCGCGCTGGACCTGTGGAAGAACGGCGTGCTGGACAAGTACAAGGTCGAGCTGATCGGCGCCAAGCCCGAAGCCATCGACAAGGCCGAAGACCGTCTGAAGTTCAAGGACGCCATGACCAAGATCGGTCTGGGCTCCGCGCGCTCCGGCATCGCCCACTCCATGGACGAAGCCTGGGCGGTGCAAAAACAGATGGGCTTCCCCACCGTCATCCGCCCCAGCTTCACGCTGGGCGGCACCGGCGGCGGCATTGCCTACAACCCCGAGGAATTCGAAACCATCTGCAAGCGCGGTCTGGAGGCTTCGCCCACCAACGAGCTGCTGATCGAGGAATCCCTGCTGGGCTGGAAAGAGTACGAGATGGAAGTGGTGCGCGACACCGCCGACAACTGCATCATCGTCTGCTCCATCGAAAACCTGGACCCCATGGGCGTGCACACCGGTGACTCCATCACCGTGGCGCCGGCCCAGACACTGACCGACAAGGAATACCAGATCATGCGTAATGCATCTCTGGCCGTTCTGCGCGAAATCGGTGTGGACACGGGCGGCTCCAACGTGCAGTTCTCGGTGAATCCCAAGGACGGTCGCATGATCGTCATCGAGATGAACCCCCGCGTCTCGCGTTCCTCGGCACTGGCTTCCAAGGCCACGGGCTTCCCCATCGCCAAGATCGCGGCCAAGCTGGCCGTGGGCTTCACGCTGGACGAGCTCAAGAACGAAATCACCGGTGGCAAGACCCCCGCTTCGTTCGAGCCCTCGATCGACTACGTAGTCACCAAGATCCCGCGTTTCGCCTTCGAGAAGTTCCCTGCTGCCGACAACCGCCTGACCACGCAGATGAAGTCCGTGGGCGAAGTGATGGCCATCGGCCGTACCTTCCAGGAATCCTTCCAGAAGGCCTTGCGCGGCCTGGAAGTGGGCGTGGACGGCATGAACGAAAAGACCCAGGACCGCGAAATCCTGGAAAAGGAGCTGGGCGAGCCCGGTCCCGACCGCATCTGGTATGTGGGTGACGCTTTTGCTGCCGGCTGGTCGCTGGACGAGGTGCACAACATCACCAAGATCGACAAGTGGTTCCTGGTGCAGATCGAGGAGATCGTCAAGATCGAACTCGACCTGGACAAGCTCTACGAAGCCAAGGGCGAAGGCGCTCTGGCGGCTCTGGATGCCCAGACTCTGCGCACCCTCAAGCAAAAGGGCTTTTCCGACCGCCGTCTGGCCAAGCTGCTGCACACCAGCGACAAGGCCGTGCGCGAAGCGCGCAAGGCGCTGAAGGTGCGTCCCGTGTTCAAGCGCGTGGACACCTGCGCGGCCGAGTTCGCTTCCAACACCGCATACATGTACTCCACGTATGACGAAGAGTGCGAAGCAGCTCCCACGGACAAGAAGAAGATCATGGTGCTGGGCGGTGGCCCGAACCGTATCGGCCAGGGCATCGAGTTCGACTATTGCTGCGTGCACGCCGCCATGGCCATGCGCGAAGATGGTTACGAAACCATCATGGTCAACTGCAACCCCGAGACCGTGTCCACCGACTACGACACTTCCGATCGCCTGTACTTCGAGCCTCTGACGCTGGAAGACGTGCTGGAAATCGTGGACGTGGAGCAGCCCGAAGGCGTGATCGTGCAGTACGGCGGCCAGACGCCTCTGAAGCTGGCCCTGGGCCTGGAGCGCGAAGGCGTGAAGATCATCGGCACCACGCCCGACATGATCGACGCCGCCGAGGACCGCGAGCGCTTCCAGAAGCTGCTCAACGAACTGGGTCTGCGCCAGCCTCCCAACGCCACTGCGCGTACCGAAGCCGAAGCCCTGGAAAAGGCTGCCGGCCTGGGTTACCCCCTGGTGGTGCGTCCTTCCTATGTGCTGGGCGGCCGCGCCATGGAAATCGTGCACGAGCAGCGTGACCTCGAGCGCTACATGCGCGAAGCCGTGAAGGTCTCCAACGACTCTCCCGTGTTGCTGGACCACTTCCTGTCCAACGCCATCGAGTGCGACGTGGACTGCGTGCGCGACAAGACCGGTGCCGTGTACATCGGCGGCGTGATGGAGCACATCGAGCAAGCCGGCGTTCACTCCGGTGACTCCGCCTGCTCGCTGCCCCCTTACTACCTGAAGGCCGAAACCGTCGCTGAGATCAAGCGCCAGACCGCAGCCATGGCCGAAGGCCTGCATGTGGTGGGCCTGATGAACGTGCAGTTCGCCATCAAGGAAGCGGACGGCCAGGACGTGATCTACGTGCTGGAAGTGAACCCCCGTGCCTCGCGCACCGTGCCCTTCGTCTCCAAGGCCACCGGCGTGCAACTGGCCAAGGTGGCTGCACGCTGCATGGCCGGCGACACGCTGGCCGAGCAGGGCATCACCAAGGAAGTCACACCGCCTTACTTCAGCGTCAAGGAAGCCGTGTTCCCGTTCGTGAAGTTCCCTGGTGTGGACACCATTCTCGGCCCCGAGATGAAGTCCACCGGTGAAGTCATGGGCGTGGGCAAGACCTTTGGCGAAGCCTTTGTGAAGAGCCAGATGGGTGCCGGCGTGCACCTGCCTGCCGAAGGCAAGGTCTTCCTGTCGGTGAAGAACAACGACAAGACCCGTGCCGTGGCCGTGGCCAAGGAACTGGTTGCCATGGGTTACAGCCTGTGCGCTACACGCGGTACAGCTGCAGCGATTGCTGAAGCTGGCCTGGAAGTGCAGGCGGTCAACAAGGTGACTGAAGGCCGTCCGCACATCGTGGACATGATCAAGAACGGCGAAATTGCCCTGGTCATCAACACCGTGGAAGAGCGTCGCAACGCCATCGCCGACTCGCGCCAGATCCGTACCAGCGCGCTGCTGGCACGTGTGACTACCTTCACCACCATCTTCGGCGCGGAAGCGGCCGTGGAAGGCATGAAGGCCATGCGCGGCAATCTGGACGTGCACTCGGTGCAAGAGCTGCATGCCATGCTGACCAAGGCCTGAAAAGCCTGACGCCCGAAGCAGCCCGCAAGGGCTGCCGGGTTTTTACCGCACTTGTGCCGCGGCAAACACGGCATAATCTGCGGTAATGTATTTGAACCGCCGCGCGGCAACGTGCGGCGGTTTGCTTTTGGGGCACAGGCCCCTGTTTGACGTTGTCACTCAGGACTGTGCGAGAGGTGCCGCGCTTGGCGCGGCGTTTGCTGAATTTGGAGACTCGATCATGGCCACCATCCCAATCACCAAGCGCGGAGCAGAAAAGCTCAAAGTGGAACTGCAACGCCTGAAGACTGTGGATCGTCCCGCGGTCATTCAAGCCATTGCAGAGGCCCGTGCTCAGGGTGACCTGAGCGAAAACGCCGAATATGAATCCGCGAAGGAGCAGCAGGGCTTCATCGAAGGCCGCATCCTCGAGGTCGAGGGCAAGCTTTCTGCCGCGCAGGTCATCGACCCGACCGAGCTGGATGCCGGCGGTCGCGTGGTGTTCGGCGCGACCGTGGATCTGGAAGATGAAGACAGCGGCTCGCCCGTGACCTACCAGATCGTGGGCGAGGACGAGGCCGATCTCAAGCACGGCCTGATCAATGTGTCCAGCCCCATTGCCCGTGCCCTGATCGGCAAGGAAGAGGGCGATACCGCCGTGGTGCAGGCACCGGGCGGCGAGCGTCGCTATGAAATCGTGGGCGTAAAGTACGTGTAAGCCCCCCCTGAGGCGCTGCACGCCTTCCCCCTCTCTGCCTCAGGGGGACAACATCTTCGCTGCGGGGCTGCCCTTGCTTGATGTTTCTGGCCTGGGCGCTGCGCCGCGTTCAAGGATTCGTGACTATGTACGAGCGTTTGCCTGTTTTCCTGGCCGCTTTATGGTGGGGCAGCCTGAGCGCCATCGGCTTTGTGGCCGTACCCATGCTGTTTGCCCATCTGCCTACGCCGGCTCTGGCGGGCTTTATGGCTGCCAAGCTGTTCGCCGCGCAGACCTGGATTTCCATAGCATGTTGCGCTCTTCTGCTGGTGTTTTCAAAGCGAAAACATGCTGAAAAGATTGAGCAATGGGCGCAAGCAGCTATCGGTTTTGTTATCGCCGGCATGTTGCTGGCGCTGCTGGTGCAGTACGGCGTGTCGCCCAAGATCGTGGCGCGCGAGAATCTCAGGCTCTGGCACAGCGTAGGCACCGGCATGTATGCGCTGCAGTGGCTGTGCGCCGCCATCGTGCTGTGGCGTGTGGCGGGCGCGCGCAAGCCGGCTTGATCCAGTGCAAGCCCGCGCCAGCTGCGGGGAGTACACTGCCGAAGCCATGGAATCTCAAATCGTAAAAATCGACGCGACCGACTGGAGCCAGGTCCAGGGGCGCGATGAATGGACTGCTGCCGTCGAAGCCGGCAAGGTGCTGTATTTTCCGCAGCTGAGCTTTCAGCTGACCGAGCAGGAAAAAGCGCTGCTGCGCCCCGATGTGCGCGATCCCAAGACGCGCAATATCAGCCTCAATGTGGATGGCTCGATCAAGGGTGTGGCAGGCGACGAGGCCACGCAGGCCCAGGTGGCGGGCATGGTCGGACGCTTTCGCGAGCAGGCCACGGCGCTGATCGCCGGCCTGTTTCCCGCCTATATGCCGGTGGTGCGCATGGCACCCACCAGCTACCGACCTTCGCAGGTGGAAACGCGGGCGCAGTCCTGGCGTGCCGACGACAAGCGCATGCATGTGGATGCCTTTCCTTCGCGGCCCAACTATGGCGAGCGCATTCTGCGCGTCTTCACCAATGTCAATCCGGATGGCCAGCCCCGGGTCTGGCGCGTGGGCGAGCCTTTCACCGATGTGGCCAAGCGTTTTGTGCCGCGTGCCAAGCCCTACAGCGCCTGGCAGGCCAAGGCGCTGGAGCTGCTGCATGTGACCAAGTCCTATCGCAGCGAATACGACCATTTGATGCTACAGCTGCATGACGGCATGAAGGGCGATCCCGACTATCAGAAAAATGCTCCCCAGGAAACCGTGCCTTTCGCGGCAGGTTCCACCTGGGTGTGTTTCTCCGATCAGGCAGTGCATGCCGTCATGTCGGGGCAGTACATGCTGGAGCAGACCTTGTTCCTGCCGCCAGGCAGCGAATACAACCCGGCGGCCAGCCCGCTGTCGATTCTCTCGCGCATGAAGGGGCATCCGCTGGTCGATGCCAAATATCGCTGATCCATCGGTCAGGCGAGCACAAAAAAGGCGTTGAACCTCGCGGTCAACGCCTTTTGTTTTTGAGGCTGCAACTGCAGCCGTCTTTCAGCCCCAGGCCTTCTCGATCCACCTGGCGGGCTCGATATGGCGAAAGCGCTTGTTGCGGCGGCCTTCCAGCGCGTCGGGCGGGTTCACTTCGCCGTGGAAGATCACGATGCGCGCATCGGCCGGCGGCACCGGCTCCTTCCAGTAGTTGCTGGGCCAGGTCGGAATGCAGTAGTACTTGAAGCTGGGGCACCAGGCGGCAGGCCAGTAGTCCAGCTTGCCCTGCTTGTGCAGAAAGTGCGACAGATACTCCTGCTCGTTGCGGTACTTGCCGCGCATTTCTTCGGTGTGCGCGCGGAAATGCTCCAGCACATCGGCATGGGCACCCAGCTCGAAGCGGTAGACCGAGGAGTTGCCGACAATGCGTTCGCCAAAGCGCCAGAAACGCGGATAGTCGTGAATGATGCGGAAGTCGCCGGGCAGCGTGAAGAACTCGTCGAGGCTGCCCACAATCACCACGTCCAGGTCCAGGAACAGCGCCTGACCCTTGAGGCCATGCAGGTCGCGCTCGAAGGTGGTGAGCTTCTTCCAGGCGCCGTCACGCTGGCCGGGCGCCAGATGGATGTTCAGGTCGGGGATGGGAAAGCACTCCACTTCGGAGCGAATCCCCTCTGTGCTGTCGGTCAGGCAGACAAAGCGAAAATCTCCGCTGAGATGGCGGCGCACCATGGCATAGAGTCGGTTGACGTACTCCGGGCCGTATTTGGTGCCCCATTTCATGCAAAGAATGTGGCGTTGCTGCTGTGTGGTCTGAACCATGGGTTGGCGGTCTCGGCGAGGAAATAAGGCAATGGGGCGGGCAGACAGGGCGGATCGGCAGATCAGTCCTGACGGCCTTTCTTGACCGACTTCTGCTTGGGCTTGGCGCGCTTGATGGTGCCGCCGGCGGTCAGGCGCTGGTTGCCGAGCACGCGCAGCTGCTTGACTTCGGGCTTCTGGCCGGCGCGGCCGAACTTGAGCACCTTGACGTCGCGAGGACCGGGCATGCGGTCTTCGTCAAAGGCCTTTTCCTTTTCGGGAATAGGGCGCCACAGCACCAGCAGCTTGCCGATGTGCTGGATGGGAGCCGCGTTCAGCTCGTCGCAGAGTTGTTGATAGATCTGCTCGCGGGCTGCACGGTCGTCGCCGAAAACGCGGACCTTGATCAGACCATGGGCATTGAGTGCTGCGTCCACTTCCTTTTGAACGGCAGTGGTCAGACCATCGCCACCGATGAGGACGACGGGGTCCAGATGGTGGGCTTCGGCGCGGTGTTCCCGGCGCTGCGCGGGAGTTAATTCAATTTGGGGCATACCCGTATTATCAAGGCTGCGAGAATTCAGGCATGAAAACCAAAACCAAAAGCAAGAAGGTCAATAAGAATTGGCTGCACGATCACATCAATGACCCCTATGTGAAAGCTGCCCAAAAGGACGGCTATCGTGCGCGCGCGGCCTACAAGCTCAAGGAAATTGACGAGTCGCTCAAGCTGATTCAGCCCGGCCACACCGTGGTGGACCTGGGTTGCGCGCCCGGCGCCTGGAGCCAGTATGTGCGCCGTCGTCTCTCGCCCAGCGGTGCGGCCGTGGGCGAGCTCAACGGCCGCATCATCTCGCTGGACCTGCTGCCCATGGAGCCCATCGAGGGCGTGCACTACATCCAGGGCGACTTTCGTGAAGAGGCGGTGCTGGCGCAGCTTGAAGAGGCCATGGGTGGCGGCAAGGCCGACGTGGTGGTCTCGGATATGGCGCCCAATCTGTCGGGCCATGGCGCCACGGACGGGGCGCGGGTCGCGGTGCTCATCGAGATGGCCGTTGATTTTGCGATCAACAACATGAAGCCCGAGGGCGCGCTGGTGGTCAAGCTTTTCCACGGCAGCGGCTACAACGAGCTGGTGGATCTGTTCAAGCAGACCTTCAAGGTGGTCAAGCCCATCAAGCCCAAGGCTTCGCGTGACCGGTCTGCCGAGATTTTTCTCGTGGGAATGGGACTCAAGCAGGGCTCTTGACGGAGTTGCCGGCTTGCATAGGGGCATTTGACCTCATGGTTTGCTGCAGCAAACCAGTGAAACTGATAGCGCAAAGCCTTGATAAAACACAGGCTTAGGGTCGATTGCCTGCTGGGCCGTACCTTGCCTATGGCCGCTATAGGGGGAAATAGGCGTCTTTGGCGCTTGAAACACCTAAAATGAACCTCAACTAGGTCTGGAGTCCCCTCCGGGCCTTTACGTCTGAATATTCCATTGGAGCCCCGCTTGAACAATCAGTGGTTTTCAAAAGTCGCCGTCTGGCTGGTCATCGCCATGGTGCTGTTTACGGTGTTCAAACAGTTTGACACCCGAGGTGCTGGCGGTGCCTCTCATGTTGGCTACTCGGAATTCCTGGAGCAAGTGCGCAACAACCGTATCAAGAGCGCCACCATTCAGGAAGGTGCCGGCGGTACCGAGGTCGTAGCCACCACCACCGATGACCGCAAGATCCGCACTACGGCCACCTACCTCGATCGCGGTCTGGTGGGCGACCTGATCAACAACAACGTCAAGTTCGACGTCAAGCCACGTGAAGAAGGCTCGCTGCTCATGACGCTGCTCGTGAGCTGGGGCCCCATGCTGCTGTTGATCGGCGTATGGGTGTACTTCATGCGCCAGATGCAAGGTGGCGGCAAGGGCGGCGCCTTCAGCTTCGGCAAGTCCAAGGCGCGCATGCTCGACGAGAACAGCAATACCGTCACCTTTGCCGACGTGGCTGGAGCCGATGAGGCCAAGGAAGAAGTCAAGGAAGTCGTGGACTTCCTCAAGGACCCCAACAAGTTCCAGAAGCTCGGCGGCCGCATTCCCCGCGGTCTGCTGCTGGTCGGCCCTCCCGGTACCGGCAAGACGCTGCTGGCCAAGTCCATCGCGGGCGAAGCCAAGGTGCCTTTCTTCTCGATCTCGGGTTCCGATTTCGTTGAAATGTTCGTCGGCGTGGGCGCGGCCCGCGTGCGCGACATGTTCGAGAACGCCAAGAAGAATGCGCCTTGCATCATCTTCATCGACGAAATCGACGCCGTCGGTCGCCAGCGCGGTGCCGGCATGGGCGGCGGCAACGACGAGCGCGAGCAGACACTGAACCAGATGCTGGTCGAGATGGACGGTTTCGAGACCAACCTCGGTGTGATCGTGGTGGCTGCAACCAACCGCCCCGACATTCTGGATGCGGCCTTGCTGCGCCCCGGTCGTTTCGACCGTCAGGTCTATGTGACGCTGCCCGATATCCGCGGCCGCGAGCAGATCCTGAACGTGCACATGCGCAAGATTCCCGTGGGCCAGGACGTGAACCCCGCCATCATCGCGCGCGGCACGCCCGGCATGTCGGGCGCCGATCTGGCCAACCTCTGCAACGAAGCTGCGCTGATGGCGGCACGCCGCAATGCGCGCACCGTGGAGATGCAGGACTTCGAGAAGGCCAAGGACAAGATCATCATGGGCCCCGAGCGCAAGACCATGGTCATGCCCGAGGAAGAGCGCCGCAACACGGCCTACCATGAAGCCGGCCATGCCCTTATCGGCAAGCTGCTGCCCAAGTGCGATCCCGTGCACAAGGTCACCATCATCCCGCGCGGCCGTGCGCTGGGCGTGACCATGAGCCTGCCCGAGAAGGACCGCTACTCCTATGACAAGGAGTACATGCTCAACCAGATCGCCATGCTGTTTGGTGGCCGTATCGCCGAAGAAGTGTTCATGAACCAGATGACGACTGGTGCGTCCAACGACTTCGAGCGCGCGACCCAGATCGCCCGCGACATGGTGACGCGCTACGGCATGAGCGATGCCCTGGGCACCATGGTCTATTCCGAGCAGGAAGGCGAACCTTTCCTGGGCCGTACCTTCAGCCGAGGCTCCAATCTGTCCGAGTCCACCATGCAGAAGGTGGACGACGAAGTGCGTCGCATCATCGACGAGCAATATGCTCTGGCGCGCAAGCTGATCGAAGACAACAGCGACAAGATGCATGCCATGGCCAAGGCCATGCTGGACTGGGAGACGATCGACGCCGAGCAGCTCAACGACATCATGGCAGGCAAGGAGCCTCGTCCTCCCAAGGACTGGACGCCTCGCAACCCACCCTCGTCGGATGGTGGCAATTCCTCGGGAGGCAATCCCGCATCGAATGCCGAGCCCTCGCCGACTACGGCTTGAGCGCCAAGCCTCACACACAAAAGGTCCCTCAGGGGCCTTTTGTTTTTGCACTCTCAGATATCGGAAGATTTATGTCGCAACAGTGGCAAACCTCGCGTTTTCTCTTGCAGCTCGACAAGCCTCAGGTCATGGGCATCGTGAATGTGACCCCGGACTCCTTTTCGGACGGAGGCAGGCATGCCGGTGTATCCCAGGCCATGGCCCATGCGGAGCTGCTTCTGGAGCAAGGGGCGCATATTCTGGATATAGGTGGCGAGTCCACCAGGCCGGGGTCGCCCGCTGTGAGTCTCGAAGACGAGCTGGCTCGCGTTCTGCCCGTGCTGCGTGAAGCCGTCAAGCTCAACGTGCCCATCTCCATCGATACCTACAAGCCCGAAGTCATGGCCGCGTCTCTGGATCTGGGGGCGGACATCATCAACGACATCTGGGCGCTGCGCCAGCCCGGTGCCTTCGAGGTGGTGAGCAGGCACGCCAGCTGTGGCGTGTGCCTGATGCATATGCACAAGACCCCGCAAGACATGCACCTGGAGCATATGCAGGGCGATGCCGTGGCTCAAGTTCGGGACTTTCTGCTGCAGGTGACTCAGCCTTTGCTCGATGCGGGTGTTGCTCGCTCCCGCATCGCCTGGGATTACGGTATTGGTTTCGGCAAGAGCGTGGTACAAAATTTTGCCTTGCTTGCACATCAGCGTGAGCTGCTGGGCCTAGACTTCCCCTTGCTGGCGGGTTGGTCGCGCAAGGGCTCGCTGGGGCAGGTGACCGGCCTGCCTGTGGATCAGCGCATGGTGCCCAGCGTCGCGGCGGCATTGCTGGCGGTCGAGCGTGGGGCCAAAATTGTGCGTGTCCACGATGTGAAGGATACGGTGGCTGCGCTGGCAGTCTGGCAGGCCATGCATGATGCGCAAGCGCTGCAGGCCTGATGACTGAGTATTGAATCTAAAAAGGACAACGAGAATATGGCACGACAGTATTTCGGCACCGACGGGATTCGCGGCACGGTGGGCAAGTCGCCCATCACGCCTGACTTTGCCCTGCGCCTGGCACATGCCGTGGGGCGCGTGTTGCGTCGCACGCAAGAGCGCCCTCTGGTGCTGATCGGCAAGGACACCCGCATCTCTGGCTACATGCTGGAGAGCGCGCTCGAGTCGGGCTTCAACTCTGCCGGTGTCGATGTCATGTTGCTTGGCCCCTTGCCGACACCGGGCGTGGCCTATCTGACGCGTGCCCAGCGCGCCAGCCTGGGGGTGGTGATCAGCGCCAGCCACAACCCGTTTTATGACAACGGCATCAAGTTCTTCAGTGCCGAGGGCACCAAGCTGCCTGATTCCTGGGAAGAGGATGTGGAGGCCGCTCTCAAGGAAGACCCCGTCTGGGTGGATTCAGCCTCTTTGGGCAAGGCGCGACGTCTGGCCGATGCCGCCGGCCGTTATATCGAGTTCTGCAAAAGCACTTTCGATCACAGCCTGTCGTTGCGGGGCCTGAAGATCGTAGTGGATGCGGCCCATGGCGCGGCCTATCAGATTGCTCCCAAGGTCTTTCACGAGCTGGGTGCCAATGTGGTGGAAATCGGCTGCTCCCCGGACGGCCTGAACATCAACGAGGGAGTTGGCGCGACCCATCCCGAAGCGCTGGTGAGGGCGGTGCGTGCCAACAATGCCGACTATGGCGTGGCGCTGGACGGCGATGCCGACCGTCTGCAACTGGTCGATGCGCAAGGCCGTCTCTACAACGGCGACGAGCTGCTCTATCTCATGGCGGCCGATCGTCTGGCTCGCGGCGACGTAGTCAGCGGCGTGGCGGGAACCCTGATGACCAATATGGCGGTGGAGCAGGCGCTCAAGGAGCAGGGCGTGGGTTTTGTCCGTGCCAAGGTGGGAGACCGCTATGTTCTGGAGGCGCTCAATGCCAAGGGCTGGCAGCTGGGCGGCGAAAGCTCGGGCCACCTGCTGGCGCTGGACAAGCACACGACCGGTGACGGCCTGGTCAGTGCACTGCAGGTGCTGCAAGCCTGCGTGCGCTCGAAGAAGACCATTGCCCAGTGGCTGGAGTCCGTGAAGCTGTTCCCCCAGGTCATGATCAATGTGCGCCTGCAGCCTGGCCAGGACTGGAAGAGCAACGCCAAGCTGCCAGGTGAGCAGGCAGCGGTTGAAAAGCTGCTGGGCAGCGACGGCCGTGTGCTGATCCGTCCCAGCGGTACCGAGCCCCTGGTGCGAGTCATGGTCGAGGCCAGGAGTGCGGACATGGCCAGCAACTGTGCCGAGCGTCTGGCCGAGGTGGTCAGGGCCAGCTGAAGCTGCGCAAACCCTGATGACTGTCATGAACAACGATGACAGTCATCTTTTGGTCATCTAATTGTCATAAACCATGGGCAGACTGCGGACATGCCCTCAGGGGCGCTTCAAGCTTTCGCAGGCTGCTGCCACATGTCCCAATCCGTATCTGGTTCCGACTCTTTTTTTTCCACTTCCATCACTTCATCTTCAGGGCAGGATCCGGTTGCAGTTTCCCCAGTGACCTCGCAGACCGATAGTCAGGCGCATGAGGCGGGACCTGCATCCCTGGGTCTGGCGCATATCTCGCTTGTGCCTCCCGTCACGACGGCGGTCGTCAACTCCGCGAGCGAGCCGGCTGCAGTTGCGCAAGCCGGGGCGGCCGGGCACCATGGTGTGCCCGGTGCCGTTTCTGACGCTGCGACACCGGCCCCTGCAAAAGCGCCGCGCCGACGCCGAGCGGCGTCCAAGAACGAGGTAGCCATGCCGCCTGTGATCGAGCCGACTCTGGAGCTGCTGGACCGCGATCAAAGCATTCTGGTCTTCAATGAGCGCGTGCTGAACTGGGCCGAGCGCGAGGATGTGCCGCTGCTCGAGCGCCTGCGCTATCTGTGCATCGTGTCTTCCAATCTCGACGAGTGGTTCGAGGTGCGCTGTGCACCTCATGTCTCTGCCGCCAAGGTCGGGGATGAACAGGGGCCGTACTCGCGCGCCAGCTTCGAGCGACTGATGACCACGGCCCACGGCCTGGTGGCCAAGCAGTACCAGCTCTATAACCAGTCCATCATTCCCGCGTTCGACAAGCATGCGATTCGCCTGGTTTCTCACGGCGAGCGCAGCGTGGCGCAGCGCAAATGGGTGCGCGAGTACTTCATGCGCGAGGTGCAGCCCCTGCTGATGCCGGTGGGGCTGGATCCGTCGCATCCCTTCCCGCAGGTCGCCAACAAGGCCTTGAATTTCATCGTGCGCCTCAATGGCGTGGATGCCTTCGGGAGGGCCAATGAAGTGGCCATCGTCAAGGTGCCGCGTGCCTTGCCGCGCCTGATCCGTCTGCCCGAGAAGATCTCGGGCAAGCAAAAGCTGTTTGTCAGCATCTCCAGCGTGGTGCGTGCCCATCTGGCCGAGCTGTTCCCGGGGCGCGAAGTGTCGGAGTTCTCGCAGTTCCGTGTCACCCGCCACTCCGATCTGGCCGTGGACGAGGACGATGTGGTGGATCTGCGCATGGCCCTGCGCCAGGGCCTGCACCACCGTCACTACGGTCAGGCCGTGCGTCTGGAGGTGTCCTCGTCCTGCTCTGTGGTGCTCTCTGACCTGCTGCTGGAGCAATACGGCCTGCCGGCCGAGGCGCTGTTCCGCGTCAAGGGGCCGGTGAATCTGGTGCGCCAGATGCAGCTGATCGATCTGGTCGACGACCCGGCCCTGCTGTTTCCCAAGTGGAAGCCGGCCTGGCCCACGCAGCTCGTGCCAGGCCGATCCATCCTGGCGCAGATGCGCAAGAGCGACATCATCATCCATCAGCCATTCGAGAGCTTTGACGGCGTGCTGGAGTTGCTGCGCGAGGCCGTGAACGATCCGCAGGTGCTGGCCATCAAGCAGACCATCTACCGTACGGGCACCGACTCCGAGATCATGAGCCTGCTGGCCGAGGCCGTGAGCCGCGGCAAGGAGGTGCTGGCCGTGCTGGAGCTCAAGGCGCGCTTTGACGAAGAGGCCAATATCAATTGGGCGGAAAAGCTGGAGTCGCTGGGCGTGCAGGTGGTGTACGGCGTGGTCGGTCTCAAGACCCATGCCAAGATGCTGCTCATCACGCGCCGTGAAAAGCGCAACAACCAGCTCAAGCGCTATGCCCATCTGTCCACGGGCAACTACAACGCCCGCAGCGCGCGCCTTTACACCGACATCAGCCAGCTGACCTGCGATGACGAGATCACGGCCGATATGGATGCGGTATTTCGCCACCTGTCCAGCCATAACACCATGCCCAAGCTGCAAAAGCTGGTCATGGCGCCGTTCCATCTGCAAAACCGCATGCTGGAGCTGATCGGCCTGGTGGCCGCCGCAGCGGCGCGGGGCGAGAAGGCACGCATGGTGCTCAAGATGAATGCGCTGACCGACGAGCCCCTGATTCGCGCCCTGGTCGAGGCCGGCCGCAAGGGCGCACAGATCGATCTCATCGTGCGCGGCTCATGCATGCTGCCGGCGCAGCGCCCGGGCGTGACGGACAATATCCGCGTGCGCTCCATCATCGGCCGTTTTCTGGAGCATTCACGCGTCTTCTACTTTGCCTGGGGCCAGGAAGAAGAGTTGCTGCTGTCCAGTGCCGACTGGATGAATCGCAATATGCTCAGCCGCGTGGAGCTGGCCTGGCCGGTGCTTGACAAGAAGCTGCGCCAGCGTGTGATCGACGAGTGCCTGGTGGCCTATCTGGGCGACGACCGCGATGCCTGGACGCTGGATGCCTCGGGCGTTTACCAAAAGCCCGCGCGTCCGCTGGAGGGCAAGGGCGCCCAACAGGCCCTGATGGTGCGCTATGGTGGCAAGAGCGTTTGAATACTCTGAAAAGAGGAGCGCCTTGCGCCTGATATGCAATGTTTTCAGATATTTTTAGTATTGAAATCAATGTTTGAAAGGTGCTTGCAGCTATCTTTTTGAAAGGCTCTGCAGAGCAAAAAAGGGACTGCCTCGCAGTCCCTTTGCCTTTTGCAGGCCGCGGCGGCCTGGCAGGTGATATCAGCGCAGCTGCAGCTTGAGGCTCCAGGGCGTCTTGCTCCAAGCCATGGCTTCCTCCTCGAGCAGGCGGGCGGATTGCGGGTAGGTCAGCATCCAGCCCGAGGGTGTGGAGAGCTTGCATTCCGAGCCCGAACGCTTGATCTGCATGCCCTGCATGTCAGGGTCGCGGCGGGTATGGCTCAACTGCACGGCAATGCGCAGTGCCATCAGCGGCAGGGCCAGCTGCGGCTCTTCGATGGCGTCCTCCAGCTTGCGCAGCTTGCCCTGGTGACCCAGCACCAGCTGGCAGATGCGCTGGCGCAGCTCGGGCTCCCAGGTGGCCAGGCCGCAATGCTCGACAATGTAGGCGCCGTGGCGGTGATAGTCGCTCAGAGCCACGCGCATGCCCACCTCGTGCAGTTGCGCGGCAATGGCCAGGGCCTGAGTGCTCAGCGGCGCGGTTTCTGCGGGCAGGATTTGCTGGCACAGCTGGGTGGCAATGCGCTGAACGCGCTGGGCATGGGGTACGTCCACGCCGAAGTCCAGTTGTAGTGCGCCGACTTCCGCGGCCTCCTTGTCGGCAGGGGGCTCATGGTCGAGCAGGTCGTGCAAAGCTCCCTGGCGCAGTGCGCCCTGTGCAACTTCCAGCTCGGTAATGCCCAGCAGGTCGACCACGGCCATCATCACGCTGATGCCGCCGGCGACCACCGGGCGGCGATCTTCCTTGAGGCCCGGCATGCGCAGGCGCTCCACATGACCGATGTCCAGCAGCAGCTCGTAGAGGTAGCGCAGCTTGGCGGGCGTGATCACCTGCCCGTCCAGGCCCTGGGCCGTGAGAGCGTCGGCCACGGCGTTGGCCGTGCCGGAGGAGGCATAGGCGCAGTCCCAGGCCGTGCCCGGGTAGGCGAACTGGGCCTGGGTCAGGCATTGCTTGGCGGCGGCAACGGCGGCCTGGAAGTTGGCCTTGTTCAGTGCGCCGTCGCTGAAGAAGCGGCTGCTCCAGGAGACGCTGCCCAGTGCGAACGATGCCACTTGCAGAGGCTGGCTGTGCTGGCCGATGATGATTTCGGTGGAGCGTCCGCCAATGTCGATGACCAGGCGTTTTTGCTGGCTGGGCGGCAGCGAACTGGCCACGCCGCGATAGATCAGCCGGGCTTCCTCCTCGCCGGCAATGACTTCGATGGGAAAGCCCAGCAACTGGCTTCCACGCGTCACGAATTCTTCGGCATTCAGTGCCTCGCGCAGGGTCTGGGTGGCTACAGCGCGGACATGCGAGGCATCAAAGCCCCTGAGGCGCTCGCCAAAGCGAGCCAGGCACTCCCAGCCGCGCTCCATGGCTTCGCGGGAGAGTTCCTGGCGCGAGTTCAGGCCATTGCCCTGGCGCACGGTTTCCTTGAGGTATTCCACACGCTCGATGCGTTGATGCGAGCCGATGCGGCCTATTTCAAGGCGAAAGCTATTGGAACCAAGGTCTACGGCGGCAAGCAGCGATTCAGGAGCCATTTCTGAGCCAATCAATGCGTTGTTGTTATGCGGGTTGGGGCACGGGCAGAGCATGAGCGTGATGGAACAGGCGACACATGCACCGGGCAGTGGAATATGCAATACGGGCCGTCATCGAGCTTGCGGGGCGTGGGGTTCAACCTCTGTCAAGTCAGGTATTTGCCGGGTTAGGCCGCCGGAGTGCGCTCACGCTGTGTGACAGACTATGTCATACATTGCCGGCGATCAGACTCCAGCCTTGCGACAAGCTGTTACCCGGGCCGGGTCTGCGGGTCAAGGCTCAGCAGTTTGCGAATGAAATATGACACTCGCATGACCGCTTTGGAGCTCTTTCACTCGGTTGCGCCTTGAAATTTTCATGTCACAACCTTGTCATAAAAGGTTTTTAAAGTTCACTCCATCGAATCTTTCAACCCTAAGAGGTCGTTTCATGAAGTTGTCCTTGATTCACGTTCTGGTGGCTGGTGCTCTGTCTGCAGCGGGTATTGCCAACGCCAGCCAGGAAGCCACAGGTGCCGGTGCGAGCTTCCCGGCTCCTCTGTATTCCAAGTGGGCTGCTGACTATCATAAGGCCACCGGCGTCAAGATTAACTATCAGTCCGTGGGTTCCAGCGCCGGTGTCAAGCAGATCGAAGCCAAGACCGTGGACTTCGGTGCTTCCGATGAACCCCTGAAGGATGACGAACTGGCCAAGAAGGGTCTGGTTCAGTTCCCCACCGTGATCGGCGGCATTGTTCCTGTGGTCAACATCAAGGGCGTGGCTCCCGGCCAGCTGAAGCTGTCGGGCCAGGTGCTGGGCGATATCTACCTGGGCAAGATCTCCAAGTGGAATGACCCCGCCATCACGGCACTGAACCCCGGTGTGGCGCTGCCTGACGCCGCTATCGCTCCCGTGCGCCGCGCTGACGGCTCCGGCACCACCTTCGGCTTCACCAACTACCTCTCCAAGGTCAATGCCGAGTGGAAGGAAAAAGTGGGCGAGGGCAAGGCCGTGAACTGGCCCACCGGTGCCGGCGGCAAGGGTAACGAAGGCGTTGCCGCCTTCGTGGGTCGCCTGCCCAACTCCATCGGCTATGTCGAGTACGCCTATGTGAAGCAGAACAAGCTGACCTACACACAGCTGCAGAACAAGGAAGGCACTTTTGTCTCTCCTGACGACGAGACCTTCAAGGCGGCTGCTGCTGGCGCTGACTGGGCCAAGAGCTTCTACCAGATCCTGACCAACCAGCCCGGCAAGAACGCCTGGCCCATCACCTCGGCAACCTTCATCCTGATGCACAAGACTCAGGAAAAGCCTGCTCAGGCCGCCACCTCGCTGAAGTTCTTCGACTGGGCTTACAAGCAAGGTGACAAGACTGCCGCAGACCTGGACTATGTGCCCATGCCCGACGCTGTCAAGAACGTGATCTACAAGTCCTGGAACGACATCAAGGACGCTTCGGGCAAGGTTGTTTCCAAGTAATTTCGTGTCATCAGTGAGCAGCGGGCTGCCGTGCCGGACGGTATGTTCGCTGCTTGTTTCAACCCTTTGCGAATAAAGGCGCTCACGTGTCCACTACGTCGCCCTCCAGTTCGCTGGCTGCAGCCCCCACCGATGCCGCCAAGCGACGCTCTCCTTCTCCGCCACGTGCTCCGATGATCTCGGGACGTATGGCGGATCGTTTGTTTGGTGGCCTGGCACGCAGCGCAGCAATTTTGACGCTGGTGCTGCTGTTGGCCATCATGGTTTCGCTGATCTTCGGCGCCTGGCCCGCCATCTCCGAATATGGTCTGAGCTTTCTGACCAGCAGTGTCTGGGACCCCGTGCAGGATCAATACGGCGGTCTGGTCATGATTTACGGCACGCTGGCCACTTCGGCCATCGCGCTCATCATTGCAGTGCCCGTGAGCTTCGGCATTGCCCTGTTTCTGACGGAACTCTCGCCCGCCTGGCTCAAGCGCCCTCTGGGCACTGCCATCGAGTTGCTGGCCGCAGTTCCCTCCATTGTTTACGGCATGTGGGGCCTGATGGTGTTCGGCCCCGTGCTGGCCACCTATGTGCAGCAGCCCCTGCAGAACCTGCTGACCGGTGTGCCCTATCTGGGCGCTTTTGTTTCCGGCCCTCCCGTGGGTATCGGTATTTTGTCGGCCGGCATCATTCTGGCCATCATGATCATCCCCTTCATCGCCTCCGTGATGCGCGATGTGTTCGAAGTCACGCCGGCGCTGCTCAAAGAGTCGGCCTACGGTCTGGGCTCCACGACCTGGGAAGTGGTCTGGAAAGTGGTGCTGCCCTATACCAAGACCGGCGTGCTGGGCGGTGTCATGCTGGGCCTGGGCCGCGCACTGGGCGAGACCATGGCCGTGACCTTTGTGATCGGCAACATGAACCAGCTCAATTCCCTGTCCGTGTTCGAGGCTGCGAACAGCATCACCTCGGCGCTGGCCAATGAGTTTGCCGAAGCGGGCGAGGGCCTGCATCAGGCGTCGCTGATCTATCTGGGTCTGGTGCTGTTCTTCATCACCTTCGTGGTGCTGGCCTGCTCCAAGCTGCTGCTCAACCGTCTGCAGAAGAACGAAGGAGCCCGCTCATGAGCCCGACCTCCACCTCCACCAAAATGCTCGACGCAGCCGATCTGGCTGCGGTGCGTCAGGCCAAGTACAACAAGCGCAAGCGCCTGAATCAGGTCGCGCTGACCCTGTCCATGGCCGCCATGCTGTTTGGCGTGTTCTGGCTGGTCTGGATTCTCTGGGAAACCATTCGCCAGGGCCTGGGCGGTCTGAACTTCGCACTGTTCTCGCAGATGACGCCTCCTCCCAACGAGGAGGGCGGTATTGCCAATGCCATCTGGGGCTCGCTGATGATGGTGGCGCTGGCCACTTTCGTGGGCACGCCTATCGGCGTGATGGCCGGGGTCTATCTGGCCGAGTACGACAAAAAAGGCTGGCTGGCTTCCACCACCCGCTTCGTCAACGACATTCTGCTGTCGGCACCCTCCATCGTCATCGGTCTGTTTGTCTATACCGTGGTGGTGGTGCGCTTCAAGAGCTTCTCCGGCATGGCCGGCGTGATCGCGCTGGCGCTGATCGTGATTCCCGTGGTCATCCGCACCACGGAAAACATGCTGGTGCTGGTTCCCGCCAGCCTGCGTGAAGCAGCTTATGCGCTGGGTACGCCCAAGTGGAAGGTCATCATCATGGTGACCTTGCGCGCAGCCCGCGCCGGCGTGATTACCGGTGTGCTGCTGGCAGTGGCCCGTATTGCAGGCGAGACCGCTCCGCTGCTGTTCACGGCGCTGAACAACCAGTTCTGGAATGCCGACATGAGCAAGCCCATGGCCAGCCTGCCGGTCACCATCTTCAAATTTGCCATGAGCCCGTATGAGAACTGGCAGCAGCTGGCCTGGGCCGGTGTCTTTCTCATCACTGTGGCTGTGCTGGGTCTGAATATCCTGGCGCGTTTCATCACCCGCCAGAAATAATTCGAAAGTTCAAGATCATGACTGCAATCACTGCTCCCGCCAACATCAAGCTGGCCGTGCGCGACCTGAACTTCTACTACGGCAAGTTTCACGCGCTGAAGAACATCAATCTCGATATTCCCGAGAAGAAGGTCACGGCCTTCATCGGCCCCTCGGGCTGCGGCAAGTCCACGCTGCTGCGCACCTTCAACCGCATGTTCGAGCTCTATCCCGAGCAGCGCGCCGAAGGTCAGATCATGCTGGACGGCGACAATCTGCTGACCAGCAAGCAGGATGTGGCACTGATTCGTGCCAAGGTCGGCATGGTGTTCCAGAAGCCCACGCCGTTCCCCATGTCCATTTATGACAACATCGCTTTCGGCGTGAAGCTGTTCGAGAATCTCAACGCCTCGGACATGGACGACCGCGTGGAGTGGGCGCTGCGCAAGGCAGCACTGTGGAACGAAGTCAAGGACAAGCTGCAGCAAAGCGGCTCGGGTCTGTCGGGCGGTCAGCAGCAGCGTCTGTGCATCGCTCGCGGCATTGCCATCAAGCCCGAAGTGCTGTTGCTGGACGAGCCCTGCTCGGCGCTGGACCCCATCTCCACGGCCAAGATCGAGGAGCTGATTGCGGAGCTGAAGAACGACTACACCGTGGTCATCGTGACACACAACATGCAGCAGGCCGCCCGTTGCAGCGACTACACGGCCTATATGTATCTGGGGGATCTGGTGGAGTTTGGCGACACCGAAAAAATGTTCTTCAAGCCCCAGCGCAAGGAAACGGAAGACTACATCACAGGCCGCTTCGGCTAAGGACTTAAAAAATGACAGAAAAACATTTGTCCACGCAGTTCGACTCCGAACTCAATCGTGTCTCGGCACGCGTCATGGAGCTTGGCGGTCTGGTCGAGTCGCAGATCAGCAATGCCGTCTACGCACTGACCAGCTTCAGCACCGAAGCGGTTGAGCAGGTCATCAGCACCGAGCAGCGCGTCAATGCCATGGAGGTCGAGATCGACCATGAGCTGTCGTCCATCATTGCGCGCCGCCAACCCACGGCCCGCGACCTGCGCCTGCTGATCGCCTTCTCCAAGGCCACGGCCAACCTGGAGCGCATGGGCGACGAAGCCTGCAAGATGGCCCGTATGGTCAAGTCCATCATCGAAAGCGGCGCTGCCCGTTCGCTGCCCAGCGGCGAGTTGCGCATGGCTGCACAGATGGCTTCCGAGCTGCTGCGCAAGACCCTGGATGCCTTCGCCCGACTGGACACCAAGGCGGCGGTTGCCATCTTGCGTGAAGACGACCTGATCGACGAAGAGTTCGACGGCTTTGTGCGCAAGCTCATCACCTACATGATGGAAGATCCGCGCACCATCTCCGCCAGCCTGGACCTGCTGTTCCTGGCCAAGGCCATCGAGCGTATCGGCGACCACTCCAAGAACGTGGCCGAGCTGATCATCTACCTGGTCGAGGGCAAGGATGTGCGCCATCAGACCATGGCTGAAATCGAATCTGCGGTGTTGTAAGACGGAGGCTACTCAGGGATGAAGAAGATGCCCATGGTCCTCATCGTGGAGGACGAACCTGCGATTGCAGAGTTGATCGCGGTCAATTTGAGGCATAACGGCTTCCAGCCCGTCTGGGCGGAAGACGGTGTTTCGGCGCAGCGCGAGCTTGATGCCGTGCTGCCCGACGTGATTTTGCTCGACTGGATGCTGCCCGGGGCCAGCGGTCTGTCTCTGGCCCGCAAATGGCGTGCCGACAGCCGCACCAAGGCCGTGCCCATTCTCATGCTGACGGCGCGTGGCGACGAGCCCGACAAGGTGGCGGGCCTGGATGCCGGTGCGGATGACTACATCACCAAGCCTTTCTCCACCCAGGAGCTGCTGGCCCGCATTCGTGCCGTGCTGCGCCGCCGTGCGCCTGAGCAGGTGCAGGACAAGGTCAGCATTGGCGAGCTGGTGCTGGATGCTGCGGCCCACCGCGTGAGCTGGCAGGGCGATCTGCTCAAGATCGGTCCCACCGAGTTCAAGCTGCTCAACTATCTGATGAAGCACCCCGAGCGTGTGCACAGCCGTGCGCAGTTGCTCGACAAGGTCTGGGGCGATCATGTCTTCATTGAGGAGCGCACCGTGGACGTGCACGTCAAGCGCTTGCGAGAATCGCTGGGTGTGGCGGGTGTTCTGATTGAGACCGTGCGCGGCGCGGGCTACCGTTTCAGCGCCCAGGCCATGGCCTGACAGCACTTCCCCCCGAACCTCGGCCCGGCCTGGCTGGGTCGTCAAAAATCACAACTGAAAGCAAATATGGGGTGGCGTGGTTTTCGATTGTTGGCTTCTCAGGTCGCGGCAGCCATGGTGGTATGGCTGCTGTGGGCCTATCTCGTTGCACCCGGTGCGACGGTGCTGCAGCAATGCGTGGCGGCCATGACGGGCGCCTTGATCGGCGGCTGGATATGGTGGCTGGTGGACAGCTGGAATGGCGCGCGGCTGCTGCGCTGGCTGCGCCAGTCGGAGCTGGGCGCGGTGCCCAATCTGGCAGGGATCTGGGGCGAGGCCAGCGTGCGCATGCGCCGCTGGATTCGCCAGAGCGTGCAGCAGGTGCAGCAGGGCGACCAGCGGCTCAATGACATTCTGTCTGCCTTGCAGGCCAGTCCCAATGGTGTGGTCCTGCTCGATGCACAGGGCCGCATCGAATGGTGCAATCAGATTTCCGCCAAGCAGTTCGGCTTTGATGCCGAGCGCGATGTGCTGCAAAGCATCGGTAATCTGGTGCGAGATCCTCAGTTCAGTGCCTATTTTGCGGCGCAGGACTTCAGTCATGATCTGGTCATGCAGGGGCGCGAAAGCACACCTTCGCGGCCGGTCAAGCTGTCGGTGCAGCTCTACGGCTACGGTGAAGGGCGCAAGCTGCTGCTGGCGCGCGATGTGACGGCGCTGGAGCAAGCCGAGGCCATGCGCCGCGACTTCGTGGCCAATGTCTCGCACGAAATCCGCACGCCTCTGACCGTGCTGGCCGGTTTTGTCGAGACCCTGCAGAACCTGCCGCTCGAGGAAGACGAGCGCAGGCGCTATCTGGAGCTGATGGCCCAGCAGGCCGAGCGCATGCAGCATCTGGTGGAAGACTTGCTGACCCTGTCGCGCCTGGAGGGAAGCCCGCTGCCCAGCAACAATGACTGGGTGTCGGTGGCGCAACTGCTCAATCGCTGTGAGAACGAGGCTCGTGGCCTGTCCAATGCCTTGACGCGCAAGCAGGCCAAACCCCATGTGCTGAACTTTCCTGATGAGCAGGCGCTGCGGCAGGCCGGAGATCTGGCAGGCGCGAGTGCAGAGCTGCACAGTGCGTTTTCCAATCTGCTGGCCAATGCCATGCGCTACACGCCGGCTGGCGGGCAGATCGATGTGCGCTGGCAACTGCTGCCCGATGGATCGGCCCGCTTTGCCGTCAAGGACTCCGGCCCTGGCATCGACGAGAAGCATGTGTCGCGCCTGACGGAGCGCTTTTATCGCGTGGATCGCAGCCGCTCACGTGACACGGGCGGCACCGGCCTGGGGCTGGCCATCGTCAAGCATGTGCTGCAGCGGCATGGCGCAAGGCTCAGTATTGAGAGTGAGCTGGGCAAGGGTTCGGAATTCGCCGTCACCTTCCCGCCCAGCCGTGTGCGGGCAGTTGCAGAAGCGCCCGCCAAGGCACTTTCTCACTAGGAGGCTCCAGGCTGGGTCTGCGGCTTTGGAGGTCGTATGGCTCTGTGCAAAATGCTGCTGAAGGCCATGGCCGTGACAAACAGGGCCGCCGCGCTGCAAACCCAGAAGGGCATGGGCGTGGCCTGCCAGTCCAGCCAGCCTTCGGCTGCTTGCCATCGGTAGGTCAGCCAGTGGCCAAGGCCCAGGCCGCCGCCCCACAGCAGCAGGCAATAGATCATCAGAGGCGCCACGGTCACGCGATAGCAGCGCAGCACGAAAATGCAATAGGTCTGCACGCAGTCCGCCACATGGTATGCAGCCACGCAGATCAGCAGCCAGGACGTCATTGCCAGCACCCGCGGGGAGTCGGTGTAGATGTCTGCAATCCAGGTGCGAGCGATCAAGAGCGTAGCAGCTGTCGCAATACCGATGAGCAGAGCAAGCTTGAAACACTGTTGAATCAGTGTCCTGGCCTGGGCTTCGTCACCGGCGCCGCGCCAGTAGCTGACGCGGGCGCTGGTCGCAATGGCCAGAGACAGCGGCACCATATAGCAGATGGCGGCCAGATTGGCGGCGATCTGGTGGCTGGCGGACGAGAGCGAGCCCTGCCTTGCCACATACAGGGCCATGAGGGTGAAGGAGGTGACTTCCACCAGAATGGCCAGGCCTGCAGGAATGCCGAGGCGGCAGAAATGGCCCAGTTGCCGCCAGTCAGGGCGCTCCAGCTTCTGCCAAAGCGCTAGCGGAGCATAGAAATCCTGAGTGCGCATCAGCCACAGGGCCACGGCAAACATGGTGTAGTTGACCAGCAGCGTGGCCAGTGCGCAGCCCACTGCTCCCAGGGGCGCAAGCCCCAGCCCGCCAAAGGTGAACCAGATGGACAAGGGGATCTTGATCAGCAGCGAGATGAGTTGCAGCCAGGTGACCAGCTTGGGGTGGCCTAGCGCCTGGTTGAGCGCGCTGTAGATGCGAAACAGCAGCGCCGGTGGCAAGCCCCAGGCCAGTACGGCGAGATAGCGCTTGACCTCCAGTTGCAGTGCATCGGGCACATCAGTCCAGCGCAGCAGTGCGCCGGGCATGAGCAGCACCGCCATGCCGAGCACGCAGGCCAGCGCACACAGATACATGGACTGGCGCAGCGAATGACCTATGGCCAGGGGCTGACCGGCGCCGCGCTGCTCGGACCACAAGGGCAGAAGAGCCTGAAAAATGCCCATCAGCGAGGCATAGACGCTGATGAAAATGGCCGACCCTACGGAGAGGGCGGCCACGGCATCGTTGGAATAGCGGCTGGCCACGATGGTGTCGGTGGTGCCAAAGGCCATGACGGCCAGCTGCCCGGCCAGCACGGTGCCCGCATGCCGTCCTATGTACTGCAATTCGCCCTTCATGGGGCTTTGGGGCCGGTGTACTTGAGCAGTACCAGGACTTCCTTTTGGCCTGCCAGACGGGTGATGCGGCTGACTTCGCTCCAGCCCTGGCGCAGCTTGCGATTGTGATCGCCCGCCCAGCGGTCTGCGTCGACCAGCGCCCAGCCGCAGTCGCCGGGATTGCTGCGGCGCAATAGCGCCGTATCCACATGGGTGTAGTAGCGCACGGCCGCAATCTGCGAACGGCCCAGGCCGTAGGTCAGCACGCAGCTTGTGGCGCCGTTCTGCCTGAGTTCGCCGCCCAGCTGTGTCATCTGGAATTCATAGCTGCGAGCATGATCCAGCGGCTCCATCCAGAGTGTGGACAGCAGCACCCAGCTCAGTGTGGCGCCGCCGGCCGGAAGCACCAGGCTCTTCCAGATGGCTGCACGATTGCGCGAGGTGCGCCAGATCACCAGCACAAACCAGCCGGCAGTGGCGATCAACGCCACGATGACCGTGGGCCAGGAGATGCTGGCCTCGAATTGCGGAGCCAGACGCGCAATATTGGCGGCGATCTTGGGCGGGAATCCGGTCTGAAACGCCAGCCAGACCACCCAGATGGCAATCGCGGATGCCGTAAAGAACAGCAGCGTGAACCAGTCGATCAGCGCGCTGATGCTGCGGCGGAAAGTGGGCAGGGCGAAGGCGGCCAGGGTGGCGATGGCGGGAAGTCCCAGCAGCAGTGCCCGATCGGCCGGGGTGCTGCTCAGGCAGGCAGCCACCGGGACTGTGGCAAACAGCAGGGCGATGGACAGATGCGGGTTGTGGCCGGGGTAGGCAATCTGGCGGCGCCAGACCCACAGCGTCCACAAAGCCAGGGGCCAGGCAGGCCAGCAGAACCACAGCAGCAGTTGCAGCAGGGCATCCCAGTCCTTGAACGAGTCCACCAGATGCCAGACCCATTGATCCAGAGCCGTGGTCAGGCTTGCTGCGAGCACCGTGGCGGCCAGCCAGGCTGCGGCCCAGGCGCGGGCTTGACGGTGGGCGCGGCCGGGATTGTCGCCCCAACTGCGCTGTGTGAAGGCGATCACGCTGCCACCCAGTCCGAACAGTACGGAAAGAGTGGGGGCGCCGCTCAGGGCCAATCCCAGCAGGCCGAATAGCAGTGCCGCGGCTGACTTCCTGGGGTGATAGGCCATGGCCGCCGCTGCAAAAAACAGCAGTGCCGTGCAGCCCAGCTGCGTGACATAGCTGGTGGTTTCATGCGAGAGCTGCGCCAGGCCCAGGCAGGCAACCAGGGCCAGCAAAGCCGCATCGGCCATGGCGCGGGCATAGTCGATCAGCTGGGCTTCCCCGCCAAAGGCAAAGGCCACGGGCTGCGCCCCGGGGGTGCGTGCAAGGTAATAGGCTCCCCACCAGGTGGCGCCCAGGGTCACGATCAGCAAGGCGATGAAGGGCAGGCGCGCCGCCATCTCGGCGCCAAGCAGCCACTCGAAACCCTGCAAGGACAAGGCACCCAGCCAGTAGGGCAGCAGGCCGTCCATGCTGGGAGCCAGGCCCGAGAGCTTGGGGGCCAGCCAGTCGGTCTTGCCCAGCGCCAGCTCGCGCATATAGCCAAAGGCCTCCATATCGTTGGAGCGCCAGGGGCCACGCATGACAAAGCCGGGAATCACATAGGCCAGGCACAGCAAAAGCAGGGCCCAGCGCGGCAGGCGGCGTACAGCGCTTTGGGCAACGATGGCAGGTGTGGGCTGGTTCACGCAGTCAATCCGGTAGCGGCTGTGCGAATTTGCACGGCCAGATCAGGCGAAAGCGCTTGAGGTCAAAGCGCTTGGTGCTCCGATGATAGGAGCATTGGGATTCCGTGGGGCGGCACCCAAAAAAGAAAAAGGCAGCACGGTTGCCCGGGCTGCCTTTTCAGCAAAAAAGTAAGAATTACTTCTTGCCGAAGCGGTTGCGGAACTTCTCCACGCGGCCACCCATGTTGTCCACCGACTTTTGTGTGCCAGTGTAGAAGGGGTGCGATTCAGAAGTGGTATCCAGCTTGAACAGAGGGTACTCTTTACCTTCGAAGTTTTCGGTTTCCTTGGTGGAAACGCAAGAACGTGTCACGAACTTGAAGCCGTTGGACATGTCAACGAACAGAACTTCGCGGTAATTGGGGTGAATGCCTTCTTTCATGATCTTTCCTTTGGTCAAGTGCGGGAGCCGCACCAGCCTGTCCGGTGTACTTTCCGCATAAAAGCTCTCCATTATTGCACACAATGGGAAAACAGTACCGCATGCGTCAGCAGGCGGCGGTGTGCGTTCAGCTTGCAAACCATGGCCGATAGCTTCGGCGGAAGGCCCGATCCAGGCAAGGCTGCGGAGTTCTTCTAGCTGCGGCAGCCCGGTGTTTGGAGCCGGCTTGCGCATGCCGGAGCGCTTCCGGCTGCGAGAGCTTGATGTGGCTCAACTCCCGGCAGGGCGTGACTAGGCAACAACTTCTGCAGCGCATAAGATGTTGCGTTATTGCCATGCAGCAAAAAGGGGCCGCTATGGTTGACCGCGAGGCCGAAGCTCAGTTCAGTTCCAGCCAGCAGCTTGATCAAGCTGTGCGTGCGATGTGGGCGCAGCAGTGGCTGTCGGTTTCCCCCGAGTCCCAATGGCAGGCCTGGATGGATTGGGCCGGCAATCTTGCCATCAGCCCGGGCAAGCGTCTGGATCTGGCAAGGCTGGCGCTGGAGGAATGGGTCAGGCTTTGTTATGGCGGGCCACAGACGCAGGAGGCGGAGCGTCTCTTTCAGGCTCCTGAATGGGGGCAATGGCCGTTCAATGTCATCAGTGCGGGCTTTGCTGCTCAGCAGCGCTGGTGGCAGGCCGCCACCCAAGGTGTTCCGGGTGTTGAAAGACATCACGAGCGTCTGGTCGGGTTCTGGAGCAGGCAGTGGCTGGATATGCTTTCGCCCGCGAATTTTTTTGCCACCAATCCGATAGTTCTGGAACGTACCGTCAAAGAGGGCGGGGCGAATCTGGTGCGTGGCTTCCAGTACCTGATGGAAGATGTGCATGCGCAGCTGGCAAACAAGCCGCCTGCAGGCTGCGAGGGGTATCAGGTGGGGCGCGATGTGGCCGTCACCGCTGGCAAGGTGGTGCTGCGCAACCAGCTGATGGAGCTGATCCAGTACGCGCCGACAACCGACAAGGTCCATCCCGAGCCGGTATTGATCATGCCGGCCTGGATCATGAAGTACTACATCCTGGATCTTTCGCCACACAATTCGCTGATCAAGTATCTGGTCGATCAGGGGCATACGGTGTTCTGCGTCTCCTGGAAGAACCCTGATGCCGGCGATCGAGATCTGGGCATGGACGACTATATCCAGCTGGGCTGGCGCGCTGCGCTGGATGTCGTCACGGCCATCGTGCCGGGGCAGAAGGTGCATGCCGCAGGCTATTGTCTGGGCGGAACCTTGCTGGCCATTGCGGCAGCCGCGATGGCGCGCGATGGAGACGAGCGTCTGGCATCGATGACCTTGCTGGCCGCGCAGACCGATTTCACCGAACCCGGCGAGCTGGCGCTGTTCATCGACGAAGCGCAGGTCAGCCTGCTTGAGGCCCAGATGGCCCAGCAAGGCTATCTGCGCGCCGATCAGATGGCGGGCGCATTCCTGATGCTGCGCTCCCATGATCTGCTGTGGTCACGCATGGTCAATCAATACCTGCTGGGCGAGCGGGCACCGATGAGCGATCTCATGGCCTGGAATGCCGACGCCACGCGCATGCCTGCCAGGATGCACTCGCAATACCTGCGCCGTCTGTTTCTGAATAACGATCTCAGTGAAAGCCGCTATCCGGTCGATGGCAAGCCGGTCTCGCTTCTCAATCTGCAAGTGTCCATCTTCTGCGTGGGAACGCTCACCGATCATGTAGCGCCTTGGCAATCGGTATTCAAACTGCACCACCACACTGCGGCTGAAGTCACCTTTGTGCTGACGAGTGGCGGCCACAACGCCGGCATTGTCAGCGAGCCCGGTCATCCGCGACGCCGCTATCAGTTGCTCACTCGGCCTGTCGGCGCTCAGGACATTGTCGCCCAGCAGTGGCAGCAAGAGGCCGAGCAGAGCCAAGGCTCCTGGTGGCCGGCATGGGACGAGTGGCTCAAAAACAGATCCGGCACACCGACAGCCCCGCCGCGCATGGGCGGCACGAGCGGCGGGCCCTTGTATGACGCTCCGGGCCAGTACGTGCTCGGGCATTGAGTTTTCAACAGCCGTTTGGTCACGGTGATATGCCGGACGGTCCGCCAGCCTCTCGATAGGCACCACCATCACCATAGGGAGAACGATATGAGCATTCAAGCGACCCCCCTGAATCTGTTCAAGGCCAATGCCGAGCTGCAACTGCGCATCGCTCAGCTTATGCGTGAAAGTGGCCATCGCTGGCTGGCAGCCGCGCAGCAGACCAGTGCTGCAGGCATCAGTGAAACCACGGCGGAACTGCAAAGCCTGCTGCGTGCCGAAGACTGGCAATCACTGGCCAGCCTGCCCGCCGAGGCTTTCATGCGCAGGCTCGAAGACCGCATGAGCGATGCCAAGAGCGCCAGCGATATCGCGATCAAGAACCAGCAGGCTTTTGCCAGCGGTCTGCAGCAGGCCCTGGAGGCCTGGCAAAAATCTGTGGCCGAGGCCCTGCGTGCCGACGGCGCGTCCAATCTGCCCGCTTTGCCGCTGCAGGACATCTTCAAGCAATGGCTGTCGGCCTGGACGCCGGCAACTCAGGACCCCGCTCAGGCCAAGAGCGGCAAAGCGGCGCAGAAGTAGGCAACAGGCTGGCGCAGCTTCAGCTAAAGACGGCGGCGCTGCCGCCTGCGGGCCGGCTGGTCAGCTGGCCCTCCATTGCAAAAAATCCGATGTTTTCGGCGTTTTGTGGTGAACCATAAAGCGCTGGGAGCTATTGTTTTTGAATCTTCTTGAGCGAGAAGATTGTGACTTCGGGAGCACGACATGAGCAAACCCAGCGGGGCCGGTCCGTCGACCAACGGGTCTGTTGATCCTTTTGCGTGGTGGAGGGCTGCCGGGGCCTATGCGTTGGACGCCGCTCAACGTGCCGTGCTGTATGCCGACATCGAGCGGCAGGTGGGCGACCAGTACCGGACCCAGCGTGAGGCCAGGATGCCGAACGTGCTGCATTTCCCCGCGGAACTCGTGATGTCGGGGCTGGACCTTCCGAGACCTGTCAACTATGGCCTGGTGCGCATTCAGGCGTCCGAAGACCGGCCTGCCGACCCCGCCAAGCGTCCGTTCGTCGTGATAGATCCACGCGCCGGGCATGGCCCGGGCATAGGTGGCTTCAAGCCCCATAGCGAGATCGGCGCTGCGCTGGAGGCTGGTCACCCTTGCTACTTCGTCGGTTTTCTGCCTGATCCCGTACCTGGTCAGACGGTGGAAGATGTGATGCGCGCCGAGGCCGCGTTCATGCGTCGCGTGGCCGAGCTTCACCCCGAGAGTGAGGGCAAGCCGGCGGTCATCGGCAACTGCCAGGCGGGCTGGCAGATCCTGATGACTGCCGCTGTCTGGCCCGAGCTGTTCGGGCCCATCATTGTTGCCGGAGCGCCCCTGTCGTACTGGGCTGGCGACAATCCCATGCGTTATTCGGGCGGGCTCCTCGGGGGCAGCTGGATGACGGCTCTTGCCAGCGATCTGGGTAACGGCCGCTTCGACGGCGCCCATCTGGTGCAGAACTTCGAGCAGCTCGATCCGGCCAACACGCTGTGGAGCAAGCAGTACAAGGTCTATGCGAATGCCGACACCGAAGCCGAGCGCTATATAGACTTCGAGAAATACTGGGGTGGCTATGTCTTCCTCAACGATGTGGAGATGCAGTACATCGTCGACAATCTGTTCATAGGCAACAGGCTGTCGACGGCCCAGTTGCTGACATCGGACGGGGTGCGCATCGATCTGCGCAATATCCGCTCGCCTATCCTGGTGTTCTGCTCCTATGGCGACAACATCACGCCGCCGGCCCAGGCTCTGGGCTGGATCACCGATTTGTACGCCAGCGACGACGACGTGCGCGCTCATGACCAGACCATCATCTTCAGCACGCACGACAGCATCGGTCATCTGGGCATCTTTGTTTCGGGTGCGGTCGGCAGCAAACAGCACCGCAAGTTCGCCAGTGCCATCGAGCAGATCAATCTGCTGCCGGCAGGCATCTACCGCGCCAGCGTGGACGATGCCACGAAGCAGGAGCAAAAGCTGCTCCATGATCCTTATCTGCTGAGCATCCGTGCCAGCGGCATCGATGAGGTGCGCGATATCGTCAAGCCCGATCCCGAGTCCGATCGCCGTTTTGACGCAGCGGCCCGGGTATCCGACATCAACCTGGCTCTGTATCGCAGCATATGGCAACCCTGGGTGCGTGCGCTGAGCACTTCCCAATCGGCGCACTGGTTGCAGACCTTGCATCCCATGCGCCTGCAATTCGAGGCCTGGAGCAGCCAGCACCCGCTGGCTTGCCTGATACGCAGCAGCGCCGAATTCATACGCGGACATCGGCAGCCTGTGGATGAGGCCAATCCCTGGCTGCACATGCAGCAGCGGTGCTCGGCCGCACTGGATCGCGCTCTCGATGATTTCCGCGACCGGCGCGACCACATCTACGCCCTGTGGTTCGACATGCTCTATGGCTCGCCGCTCATGCAGGCGCTGGCTGGACATGCTTATGGCGAGAGCGCGGCAGTGCGCCAGCATCCTGGCTCCACCCCCGAGCATCTGGTGCTGATGGCGGGCAGGCAGCGACAGATCGAGAGCAGTGTGGATCAAGGGGGCGTGCTCGAAGCCACGCTGCGAGGCTTGCTGAGCGTGCTGTCCCGGCGTCCCGCGGTGGACGAGCGCTACTACCACCTGGCTGCGCAATTGCTGGAGCAGCAAGCGCCTGGGCGCTGGAGTCTGACCGAGCTGCGAGCCGCCATCCGCGAGCAGACCCTGGTGATGAGGCAATGCGGCAGCGCCGCCATCGAAGCCATTCCAGGCCTGCTGAAGAACACGCCTGCCGACACCATCCGCAAGGCCGGCGAAGCCATCACCCAGATGGCAGCCATCGATAAGGAGCCCGGCGCGGAGGATGATGCCGTGAGACATGCCTTGCAGCAGGTGCAGGCCTTGTTCGAGCAGGCCGCACTGGCGCAGCAGCCCCGGATCCAGGAGCCTCTGGAGCTGGCGCCGGCTCCAGTGCAGACTCCTGCAGCTCCCCAGCGGGCTGCGGCTGCTGCGCGACGTAAACCGGCCGCACCACGCGGCAAGAAAGGAGTGCGATGAGTCAACCGAGCCCAGACATGACGCTGCAGCCGTTTGAGGGCATAAACGTCGGCGACAGCCTGCGCGTCACCGTTGCCTCCCGTGACGCGGGCACGCTGACGCTGCTCTGCGCCCACGATGCGCAGCCCCGGCAGCCAGCCTCGCAGCAAGCGGTTTCCATGCCATCAGGCGGCGCAGCACAGCCGCTTGACGTTACCTCACATCACGGCCTGACCCGGCTGCTGGCGGCTGTCAAGGAACTGCCGCCGGTTCGCGTGGGGGTCGTCCATCCCTGCGATGCCACCAGCCTGTCCGCCGCGCTTGATGCGCATCGGCTGGGGCTGATCGAGCCGGTCCTGATCGCTCCGCGCGCCAGGCTCGAAGCGATTGCGCTGGCGCAGGGGTTCGAGCTGCAGGGCCTGCGCATCGAGGACGTGCCGCACAGTCATGCAGCAGCCGAGCGTGGTGCCAGACTTGCCGCCAGCGGCGAAGTCGAGGCACTGATGAAAGGCAGCCTGCACACCGACGAGCTGATGGCGGCTGTTGTTGCCGGCAGTGCCGGGTTGCGCACCAAGAGGCGTGTCAGCCATTGCTTTGTGTTGCAGACGGCCAGCTACCCACGCCCCTTCATCGTCACCGACGCTGCCATCAACCTGGCCCCCGATCTGTTGCAGAAGGCCGATATCGCGCGCAATGCCATCGAGCTGGCACAGGTTCTGGGTGTGGCAAGGCCCAGGCTCGCCATCCTTGCCGCCGTCGAGACGGTCAACCCCAACATGCCCGCGACACTGGATGCTGCTGCACTGTGCAAGATGGCCGACCGGGGCCAGATCACAGGGGGCGTGCTGGACGGACCGCTGGCTTTCGACAATGCAGTCTCCATCGAGGCCGCGCGTACCAAGGGCATCACTTCGCCAGTGGCCGGTCAGGCCGACATCCTGCTGGTGCCCGATCTGGAAAGCGGCAATATGCTGGCCAAGCAGCTCATGTACCTGGGCGGTGCTGCCAGCGCAGGCATCGTGCTTGGCGCCAAGGTGCCCATCGTGCTGACCAGCCGCGCGGATTCGCGCGAATCCCGCATTGCATCCTGTGCGATTGCGCTGCTGCTCGCACATCACTACCGGCAGACGCCGCCCTGAAATACATGGCCGATGGCACCGGACTGGCAAACGCTGCAGTCTCTGTCCCGTCGGCAGACAAAGGCCCTGGCATGAGCAATTCCGTCATCATCGTCCTGAACTGCGGCTCCTCGAGCATCAAGTTCGCCGTATTCGAGGCCGCTCACCCGCTGCCGCGCAAGCCTCTGTGGAATGGCAAGGTGCAGGGGATTGGCGGGCCCGGTCCCGACTTCGGAGAAACCGGCGTCCAGCCCTTTGCCATTGAACTGGACACAGAGCATCCGTATCGCGATGCGCTGCGCATCATCCGCGAGCGCATCACGGCTCGGCTCGAGGACCGGCCCGTGGCGGCGATCGCCCATCGGGTGGTGCATGGCGGCAGCAAGTATTTCGAGTCCATCCGCATCGATGCAGGCGTGCTGCGAGACTTGCGCAGCTATGTGCCGCTGGCACCGCTGCATCAGCCGTTTGCGCTGGAGGCCATCGAGATCCTGTTGCGCGAGCGGCCCGACATCGTGCAGATTGCCTGCTTTGATACCGGCTTTCATCACAGCCTGCCCAAGGTGGAGCAGATCCTGCCACTGCCCTACGAATGGTGGCAGCGCGGCGTGCGCCGCTATGGCTTTCACGGACTTTCGTATGCCTATATGGCGACCGCGCTGGCCGAGCGTCATGGCGACAGGGCCAGGGGGCGCACCATCGTCGCCCATCTCGGCAGCGGCGCCAGTCTGTGCGGCATGCAGCAGCTGCAAAGCGTGGCGACCACCATGGGCTTCTCGGCCCTGGACGGATTGATGATGGGCACCCGCACCGGGGCGTTGGACCCGGGGGCCGTGCTCTATCTGATGGAGATCGAAAAGCTGACGCTTCAAGAGGTAGGGCGTCTGCTCTATCACGACTCGGGGCTGCTGGGCGTGTCGGGCATCTCGTCCGAGCCGCGCGTGATCCTGCGCCATGTCCGGGATTCAGGTGAGGCTGGCGAGCGGGCGCGCATCGCGCTGGACCTCTTTGTACGCCGCATCGTGCGCGAGATCGGTTCTCTGGTCGCTGCGCTGGGCGGGCTGGACATGCTGGTGTTCACGGCGGGCATTGGCGAGCACAGCGAGGAGATTCGCGCCCGCGTCTGCGCCGATCTGGCATGGCTGGGCCTGGGGCTGGATGACCAGGCCAATGCAGCCCATGCACCAGTCATCTCATCCGCAGACAGCCGGGTACTGGTGGGGGTTGAACCCACGAATGAGGAGTGGGTGGCCGCTCGCGATACGGTGCGAATTCTCGCGGATTCATAGTCATCTTGATGCGCATCGAGTGGCGGCCGGGCTTGAAACGCCATGCAGATATTCATGGCGGCACAGAGCTGAGGTTGGACGGTTGTGTGCCGGCTTCGCTCTCTTGCGCCGGACACTGCCTGGCCGCATCGATGCTTGCCTGGATGGCCGAGCGTGCCTGAGGGCTGTTCTTCCAGCAGCTGGAGCCGGTGAGGGCCGAGGCCTTGGCGACGATGTCCAGGGCGTTGGCCTGACGCAACTGCGCAAATGAGCCGTAGCCAAGGGATTCCAGCCGGCTCAGTACCGTTGGGCCCACGCCTTTGAGGGCAAGCAGTGATTGGCGTTCTTCAGTGGTGAATGGCATGGGCCGAGGCTTTGGGGTTGGAAGGAAAAAACTTTCAGCCGAAACCGGCGATACGCCCTCCATGGATGCTGCGGCGCCCGGCCAGAACTCAGGCCATGCTCGACAAGGTTTTTCTGAACCGCATCAACGACAGCCAGAACAGCACGGCGCCGATTCCCGCCAGCCACAGAAAGGGCTTCCACACGGTTTCTATGCCGGCGCCGCGATACAGAATCGCCTGACCCAGCTCCACAAAATGCGTGGTGGGAGCGAACAGCATCACATCCTGCACCAGCTGGGGCATGGATTCGCGGGGTGTCATGCCGCCAGACAGCAATTGCAGCGGCAGCAGCGTCAACACCATCAGCAGGCCGAACTGCGGCATGCTGCGCGCAACAGTGGCCAGAAAGATGCCCATGGCCGTGGTTGCGAACAGGCACAGGGCCGAGCCTGCCATGAACAGCAGCAGACTGCCTTCGATGGGCACCTTGAGCGCGCCGCGCACGACCAGATTGAGCGAGACACCTGCCGCCAGCAGCACCACGGCTCCCATGGACCAGACCTTGGCCAGCATGATCTCGGTCGGCGTCACGGGCATGACCAGCAGATGCTCGATGGTGCCATGCTCGCGCTCGCGGATCAGCGCCGCGCCCGTGAGGATGATGGAGAGCATGGTGACGTTGTTGATGATCTGCATCAGTCCGCCGAACCATATCTTGTTCAGTCCGGGGTTGAAGCGGGCGCGCAGCTCCAGGTCCACGGGCAGTGCGCTGGCTCCCCGGTGACGCTGCACGAACTCGTTGACTTCGGCCAGCACGATCTGCTGCACGTATCCGCTGCCGGAGAACGCCTGGCTCATGCGCGTGGCATCCACGTTCAGCTGCAGCTCGGCCTTTCTGCCGGCCAGCACATCGCGCTGGAAGTTGGGAGGAATGGTCAGCGAGAAGGTGAAGTCACCTGCATCCAGCCCGGGATCCACATGGCTGAAATCCACCATCTGCGGCGGCATGAACTGAGGCGGGTAGAACGCCGAGCTGATGCGTGCGGACAGCGGCGACTGGTCTTCGTCGACGATGGCAATCGGCGCCTTGTGCAGCGTATCGGGCATGGCCGTGGCCGCGGTGTACACCGAGGCCGTGAAGGTGTAGACGATGAGCACCAGCATCACCGGATCGCGCCACAGGCTCCACAGTTCCTTGACGCCCAGGCGCCAGATATTTTTCAGGCTATGCAACATCGCAAAAATCCAAGATGTGCCGTGAAGCAGAAGATGCTTTGAACAAGCGCAGGCCCAACGCTGAGACACCGAGCAAGGGCCGCCCCGCAGCGAAGGTGTCGTCCCCCTCCCACGAAGTGAGAGAGGGGGAAGCTGCGCAGCAGCTCAGGGGGAGCTTCATCACTTCTCCTGCTTGGGCAGAGCCCAGATGGCCACGCCCATGATCACGGGAACGGCGATCAGCAGCGGCAGCAAGGTAGGCGCCAGATCGTGCAGGCCCAGCGCCTTGTTGAAGACGCCGCGGCTGATGGCGAACATATAGGTGGCAGGGTAGATCTCGCCGATCCAGCGACCGGCGCCTTCGAGCGAGGACACCGGATCGGTCAGCCCCGAGAACTGCGTGGCCGGAATCAAGGTGCCCAGCATGGCAAAGAACATGGCGGCAATCTGGCTGCTGGTGACGGCAGAGGCCAGCAGTCCCATGCCTGTGGCAATGACGCTGAAGAGCAGGGCGGCCATGACGAGCAGGGGAAAGCTGCCGGTCATGGGCACGCCGAACACGAATACCGCCATGGCGCACATCAGAAAGAAGTTCAGCATGGCCAGCACCACATAAGGCAGCTGCTTGCCCAGCAGAAACTCGATGCGGGTCACGGGAGTGACGTACAGATTCACGATGGAGCCCAGCTCCTTTTCGCGCACCACGGCCAGGGCCGTGAGCATGGCGGGCAGCATCATCAGCAGCAGCGGAATCACAGCCGGCACCATGGCGGGCAGGCTTTTCACATCGGGGTTGTAGCGAAAGCGGGTTTCCAGGCTGACCTGGCTGGCCAGCTGCACGCCCAGTCGCTCGCGCGCCTGCTGCACCAGCCACAGCTGGTGCATGGCCTGGACATAGCCTTTGACGGTCTCGCCGCGCTGGGGCATGGCGCCGTCGAACCAGGCACCCACGGCAACCTTCGAGCCGCGCAGCACATCACGGCCAAAACCGGGCGGTATCTCTATGGCCAGCGCCAGCTCGCCGCTCTTCATGCGCCGGTCCAGGTCCGCGTAGTCCTGGATGGGAGGCATTTCAATGAAATAGCGCGAGCCTGCGAGATTGTTCACATAGTTCTGGCTGATGGTGCTCTGGTCGCGGTCGAGCACGGCAAACTTCAGGTCTTCGACGTCCATGCTGATGCCGAAGCCGATCACCACCATCAGCACCAGCGAGCCCACCAGAGCCAGGGTGGCGCGCACGGGATCGCGCTGCAGCTCCAGCGACTCGCGCCACAGATAGCTCCACAAGCGTTGCAGGCTGAAGTCAGGGCCTTTGTGCGCGTCGGAAACAGGAGCTTGCTGCGCTTTATCTGTATTAGTATCAGATACTTTTGATGCTGAAGATAAGGCTGAGTCAGCGGTGGCAGCTTCTTTTTTGATATCAAGCACGGGCGCTGCCTCGCCCGAGGCCTCGACCAGATAGCCGATGAAGGCCTCCTCCAGTGTGGCCGCGCCGCGCTTGGCGGTCAGTGCTGCCGGCCTGTCGCTGTCCAGCACCTTGCCCGCATGCATCATGGACATGCGGTCGCAGCGCTCGGCTTCGTTCATGAAGTGCGTGGAGATGAAGATGGTCACGCGGTCGCGGCGCGAGAGCTCGATCAGCAAGCGCCAGAACTGATCGCGAGCCACGGGGTCCACGCCCGAGGTGGGCTCGTCGAGGATCAGCAGCTCCGGCTTGTGCACCATGGCCACGGCCAGAGACAGGCGCTGGCGCATGCCCAGCGGAATATTGCCGGGCAGCGTCTCGCGCACTTCGGTGAGGCC
The DNA here is from genome assembly GCF_053615495.1 of Comamonas sp. HJ-2. NCBI lineage: Bacteria > Pseudomonadati > Pseudomonadota > Betaproteobacteria > Burkholderiales > Comamonadaceae > Comamonas > Comamonas sp. HJ-2. Next base: position 60,539 of record NZ_JBSIFD010000007.1, read on the forward strand.
GAAGCGGGTAAGCATTTCCTCGACCCGCGCGGGAATCTCGGTCGGATCCACGTGGAAGAGTTCGGCGTGCAGCACCAGGTTCTGCAGCACGGTCAGCTCGCCGTAGAGCGAGAAGGCCTGCGACATATAGCCCACGCGCCGGCGCGTGGCCACATCATGCGGATCGATCTTCTTGCCAAACAGCCAGGCATCGCCCTCGCTGGCAGGCAGCAGCCCGGTCAGCATCTTCATGGTGGTCGATTTGCCGCATCCGTTGGAGCCCAGAAAGCCGAAGATCTCGCCACGACGAATGCGGAAATTCACGTGGTCCACGGCCACGAAATCGCCAAAGCGCATGGTGAGATCACGCGCCTCGATGGCGATGTCGTCATCGCTGGTCTGCAGCGGCGGGATCACCACGGCGGCATGGCCGCGCTTTTTTTCCTCGGGCAGCAGGGCGATGAAGGCGGCCTCCAGCGCCGGCATGCCGGTGCGCTCCAGCAACTCGGCGGGGGTGCCGGTGGCCAGAATCAGGCCATCATCCATGGCAGCCAGCCAATCGAATCGCTGGGCCTCGTCCATATAGGCCGTAGCCACGATCACGCTCATCTGCGGGCGCTGGCCGCGGATGCGGTTGATCAGATCCCAGAACTGCGCGCGCGCCAGCGGGTCCACGCCGGTCGTGGGCTCGTCCAGAATCAGCAGGTCGGGGTCGTGGATGAGGGCGCAGCACAGCGCCAGCTTCTGCTTCATGCCGCCCGAGAGCTTGCCAGCAGGGCGGGAGAGGAATTTCTGCAGTCCGGTGCTCTGGGTCAGATCGTCGATGCGCGCCCGGCGCTCGGCCGCGTCATGGCCGAAAAGGCGGCCGAAGAACTGCAGATTCTCTTCCACCGACAGTGTGGGGTAGAGGTTCTTGCCCAGGCCCTGAGGCATGTAGGCAATGCGGGGGCAGACGGCATCGCGGTGCTTTTTGCTGCGCATGTCGCCGTCAAGCACCTGTATCTCGCCGCCCTGCAGGGCACGCGCGCCGGCAATCAAAGACAACAGGCTTGACTTGCCCACGCCGTCAGGGCCGATCAGGCCGACCATGATGCCTGCAGGAATCTCCAGGCTCAGTCCGCGCAGCGCCTGCGTCTTGCCGTAGGCGAGCGTCACATCGCGCAAGGTGGCTACATGCTGGGTCATGGCAAATGGGGTCGCAACGTTCACGAGGCCGAAGCGTCGCCGGTGCGCAGTTCCAGCTTGGCCGGCCATTCGCGCTCTTTATCGAGCTTGATCCAGGCCACACCGGGCAGGCCTGTCTTGACTTGAGTCAGGTGCTTTTGCAGCAGGTCCGGTGCAATACGTGCCTTGACGCGGAACATCAGCTTCTGTCTTTCGCTGGCCGTCTCCACGGTCTTGGGTGTGAACTGGGCGGTGCTGGCGACAAAGGACACCTGAGCCGGAATCACATATTGCGGAGCCGCATCCAGCACGATGCGCACCTCGGTGCCAAGGGCCACTCGGCCTGCCACGGTCTCGGGCAGGAAGAAGCTGATGTAGACGTCCGAGACATCCACCATGTTCAGCACCTTGCCGCCTGCGCCGATCACCTCGCCGGGCTGGGCCAGTCGGTATTGCACGCGGCCATCGCGCGGGGCGGTGAGTTCGCTGTCCTTCACATCGGCGTCGATGCGCTGGACGGTGGCGGCAGCGGCCGTCACCGCCGATTCCGCACCTATGGTCTGGGCCTTGGCAGCGTCGATGGCCGCCTTGGCGGCCGTGGCCTGTGCCTGGGAAGCCTTGAGCGCAGCCTGGGCGCCACGCACGCGGGCCCGGTCGTCGTCCAGTTCCTGCTCCGATGAAGCACCTTCGCGTGCCAGTGTCTCGGAGCGCTTGACGCGGCGCAGCGCTGCATCCAGCTCGGCTTCGCGCTGGGCCACCGTGGCCATGGTGGCAGCGTACTGGCTTTCGCGTAGCGCGATTTCGGCACGCGCCGAGGTCACTGCATGAGAGGCGCGCTCGCGGCCCGCAATGGCTTCGCGCTGCTGGGCCTGCAGGCTCTCGATCTGCATGCGCGCCAGTGGCTGACCGGCTTTCACGAACTCGCCTTCCTGCACCAGGATTTCTGCGATGCGGCCGGCGTATTTGGTGGCGACGTCGATTTCGGTGGCTTCGATGCGGCCGTTGCCGCTGACCAGGCCTTCGGAGGCCTGTGCGCTGCGCCATTGCTGCCAGCCATAGGCGCCCAGGGCGGCGGCGGCAGCGATGAGCGCGGCGATGGTCAATTTCTTGTTCATGGACATGGATTCGCAGGTCAAGGTTGGAGGGCTGCAGGGCTGGGGGTGCTGCTCTGGCCTTGAGCAAAGTAGCCTCCACCCAAAGCGGCATAGAGAGCGACCTGGGTGGACAGCAGGGCCTCGCGGCCCTGAACCAGTTGCTGCTCGGCACTCAGCAGGTCGCGTTCGGCATCCAGCACATCGAGATAGGGCGAGGCTCCCTGGTCATAGCGCAGCCGGGCCAGTCGGGCGCGTTCCTTGAGTGCAGCGCGCTGCTCGGTCAGCACCACGAGCTGCTGTTCGAGCATGGTGCGGCTGGACAGCGCGTCCAGCACTTCGCGCATTGCTGTCTCTATGGTTTTTTCGTACTGGACGATCGCCATATTCTGTCGCACGGCCTGCAGATTCAGGTTGGCCTGGCGCTGGCCGCCGTCAAAGATCGGCAGCGAGATCGTGGGAGCAAACTGCCAGGCACGGCTACCGCTTCTGAACAGGCCGTCGAGTTCGGCGCTGGCCGTGCCCCAGCTGCCGGTCAGCGCGATACGGGGCAGAAACGCGGCGCGTGCGGCGGCCACATTGGCCTTGGCCGCCTGCAGCCCGTACTCGGCGGCAATGATGTCGGGGCGCTGTGTCAGCAGATCGGACGGCAGGCCTTCGGGAATGGGTTTCAGGATCACGGCGGTGGAGCTGCTTTGCGGCAAGCGGTCTGCATCCATCCCCGTGAGCTGCTGCAGTGCATTGGCCTGCAGCGCGCGTTGCTGTGCCAGCTGGGTACCTATGGCCTTGGCCTGGTGAACCAGAGTCTGTACCTGCGTGAGCGCATAGCGAGAGGTGGAGCCCACCTCGGTGCGGCGCTTGAAGATGCGCAGCGATTCCTCTCGGCTGGCAATCGTGCGCTGGGTCAGGGCCAGGCGCTCATCCAGACTGCGCAGAGCCAGATAATTCAGTGCGACCTGCTTGACGAGACTGGATTGAACCGCATGTTGCGTGGCATCCAGCGCCAGATAATTGCCCAAAGCAGCCTCGCTGAGACTTTTGACACGGCCCCAAAGATCGAGTTCCCAGCTGTTGAGGCCGACAAAGACTTGCTGATCGCCGGCGACGACGGAGCGGCCGCTGGCGTTGAGGTCGGCGGGAACACGTGCTCTGCCATGACTGCTGCCCAGGCCGATCGTCGGCAGTCGCGCAGCACTCTGTATGTCATAGGCAGCCTGGGCCTCCTGCACACGCAGCAATGCAAGGCGCTGGTCCTGATTGTGGGCAAGAGCTGCGCGAATCAGTTCCTGCAGATTTTGGTCAAGGTAGAAGTCTTGCCAGGCAATCGATGCCGTATTTGCTGGCGCAGCGTTCTCTTGTTTTTTTGTCCACTCCTGAGGCCACTTGTCCGGCAGCTTGGCCTGGGCCTGTGGCTGCAGCATCGGCACCGTCGGGCTGCAGGCTGCCAGCGCTGTCAGCAATGTGGCTGCTGCCAGCAGGCGCATCGGTGTGGTGTTGTAGGGTGGTGTGCGATTTGCTGAAGGGGCCATGAATGCAGAACCTGCGACTTGAAAGCTTTTGGCTTCCGGTTATCGCAAGATTTGTATAGATGTGTATCCCTAGTATTGGGGGGCGGCTCGCAATTCAGTTTGAGCTAGGTCAAGCAATGGAGTCAAGCGCCAGAAACAACAAAGCCCCGCGAGGCGGGGCTTTGTTGTTTCGGTGCACGAAGGGCTTAGCCGCCGCGACGCATCATGTCGAAGAACTCCACATTGTTCTTGGTGGCTTTCATGTTCTTGATCATGAGTTCCATGGACTCGATCTCGTCCATGTTGTACATGAACTGACGCAGGATGCGGGTCTTCTGCAGGATCTCGGGAGGCAGCAGCAACTCTTCACGGCGGGTGCCGCTCTTGTTGAGCTCGATGGCCGGGAAGACTCGCTTCTCGTAGAGGCGACGATTCAGGTGCAGTTCGCTGTTGCCCGTGCCCTTGAATTCTTCAAAGATCACTTCGTCCATGCGGCTGCCGGTGTCGACCAGTGCAGTGGCGATGATGGTCAGGGAGCCACCTTCTTCCACATTGCGGGCGGCGCCGAAGAAGCGCTTGGGGCGCTGCAGGGCGTTGGAGTCCACACCGCCGGACAGCACCTTGCCCGACGAGGGCACGACGTTGTTGTAGGCGCGGGCCAGACGGGTGATGGAGTCCAGCAGGATGACCACATCCTTGCCCAGCTCCACCAGGCGCTTGGCGCGCTCGATCACCATCTCGGCGACATGCACGTGGCGGGTGGCAGGCTCGTCGAAGGTGGAGGCGATGATTTCGCCCTTGACCGAGCGCTGCATTTCCGTCACTTCTTCGGGGCGCTCGTCCACCAGCAGCACCATCAGGTGCACATCGGGGTGATTGGCGGTGATGGCGTGCGCAATGCTCTGCATCATCATGGTCTTGCCGCTCTTGGGCGGCGCCACGATCAGCGCGCGCTGGCCGCGGCCGATGGGGGCGATGATGTCGATGATGCGGCCGGTGATGTTCTCTTCGCCCTTGATGTCGCGCTCCAGGCGCATCTGTTCCTTGGGGAACAGAGGGGTCAGGTTTTCAAACAGCACCTTGTGCTTGTTTTGCTCGGGCGAATTGCCATTGACCTTGTCGAGCTTGGTCAGTGCGAAGTAGCGCTCGCCATCCTTGGGGATGCGCACTTCGCCTTCGATCATGTCGCCGGTGTGCAGGTTGAAGCGGCGCACCTGGCTGGGCGAGATGTAGATATCGTCGGTGCTGGCGGTGTAGCTGGTATCGGGGCTACGCAGAAAGCCGAAGCCATCGGGCAGGATTTCCAGCACGCCGTCGGCAAAGACCTGTTCACCGGCCTTGGCGCGCTTTTTGATGATGGCGAACATCAGTTCCTGCTTGCGCATGCGACCGACGTTTTCGATCTCAAGCGCTTCGGCCTGCTTCAAGACTTCAGACACGTGCAGTGCCTTGAGTTCATTAAGGTGCATGAAATGACTCCAAGCGTGGAGTGAGAATAACCAGGGGGGGAGGCGTAGAGCCTAACGAGACACTGTGAAAGTGGGCAGGCTTGCCTGAAGAAAATCCAGCGCGGTCCCATGCGGTGGCCGGCGGTTCATACATTATGACAGGAAAACTGACGCAGCTTGCAAGCAATTTATCGAGGACTTGTCATCTGCAACCTGTGCGGGGTCTGTAGCAGATGCAAATGGGCGTGGGCAGCGGGTGCCCAGAAGCAAACAGAGCTCCATTGGGAGCTCTGTTTGTTGAATGCATCAGATGTGCTGGTCGAGGAAGGCGGACAGTTGCGTCTTGTTCAGAGCGCCAACCTTGGTGGCGGCCAGCTGGCCGTCCTTGAACAACATCAATGTGGGAATGCCGCGAATGCCGAACTTGGCAGGGATCTCACGGTTTTCGTCCACATTCATCTTGGCGATCTGCACCTTGCCTTTGTAGCCTTCGGCCACATCGTCCAAGATGGGGGCGATCATCTTGCAAGGGCCGCACCATTCAGCCCAGTAATCCACCAGCACGGTCGTGCCGGGTTGCAGTACGTCAGACTCAAAGCTTGCATCCGTGATGTGCTTGATCAATTCGCTGGCCATTTGTAGTCCTGGATTTTCTTGAATCAAAAAGGTAGGCGGTCTATTCGCCTAGTGAGTTGATTGTGACAGAAACTCATCTCCCGCCACGGTGTGTGGCTGGTTGTTTGCAGCTATCGCGCTAATAGTGCCCGCAATATTGCAGAAATGCCGTCGGTGGTATTCTGCGCACCCTTTGGCGGCCGGTGGCTGCCGGCAGATTGAGGTGGTAGAAGTATGAGTGTCTCGGAGCCCTTGATGGCCGATTCCGAATGGGTCTGTGATGTGGCTGTGATCGGTGCCGGGCCTGCGGGCTTGATGGCAGCCGAGCAATTGGCAAAGGCCGGCTTGTCGGTCAGAGTGTTCGAGGCGAAAGCCTCGGCGGCTCGCAAATTCCTCATGGCCGGCAAAGGCGGCCTCAATCTTACGCACTCCGAGGAGTTCTCGAGCTTTGTCACTCGCTATGGCTGCCGCTCTGCAGATTTGACTCCCTGGCTCGAAAAGTGGGGTGCGAGCGAACTTCAGGCCTGGGTCAAAGAGCTGGGTTTTGATACCTTTGTGGGGACATCCGGAAGAGTGTTCCCTGCGGATATGAAGGCAGCGCCGCTGTTGCGTGCCTGGCTGGTGCGTATGAAGTCGCAGGGCGTGCAGTTTCATATGCGTCACCGCTGGGTCGGCTGGGCAGAGGATGGCAAGCCCGTTCTTCAGACAGAAAGTGCCAGGGTCAAGATTGGCTGCAAAGCTTTGGTGCTGGCGACGGGCGGCGGCAGCTGGGCGCGTCTGGGCTCGGACGGCGCTTGGGTTTCGCTGCTGCAGGACAAGGGGGTGGGCATTGCCCCGTTGCAGGCGGCCAACTGTGGCTTTGATGTGGGCTGGCCGCAAGGGCGTGAAGCCGGCTGGAGCGAGGTCTTTGCTCAGCGCTTTGCCGGGCAGCCGTTCAAGTCGGTGGTTTTGAAGTTTGCGGACCAGCAAGGTGCCGGCTTTGAGCGTCAGGGTGAATTTGTTGCGACGCAGACCGGGGTGGAGGGGAGTCTGATCTATGCTGTCTCCTCCCTGTTGCGGGACTGCATTGCCCGCCAGGGCGCTGCGCGCTTCGAGCTGGATCTGTTGCCGCAGTGGAGTGCGGAGCGTGTGGAGCAGGAGGTGATGCGGCCGCGCGGCTCGCGCAGTCTCAGCAGTCATCTCAAAGGGCGTCTGGGGCTTGATGGCATCAAGGCGGGTTTGCTGTATGAGGTGCTTGGCAAGGATGGCATGGCAGACATGAAGCGCCTGGCATCCACGATCAAGGCGGTGCCTTTGACGGTGATCGCGCCGCGCCCCATCGATGAGGCCATCAGCACTGCAGGCGGAGTTCGTCTGGAGGCTCTGGATGCGCGGGGGATGTGTGCCGCTCTGCCTGGCGTCTTCTGTGCAGGAGAAATGCTGGACTGGGAGGCCCCCACGGGCGGTTATCTGCTCACGGCCTGTATGTCCTCTGGTGTTCATGTGGCCGAAGGGGTGCTGAGCTTCCTGCAGGACAACTGACTCGCGAGCTTGTGCTTGTCTGCGGGGCGAGGGACGCAGCATTGAACTCTGGGGCGATCCCGTCTTGATGGCGGGTGTTCTTGCCTGCCGCAGCCCATGGGCGGGCTGGGGTTGGCAGCAGGTGGGCATTGCTATTGCTATTTGGGCAGGCGGCGGTCGGCATCGAGCTGGGCCCCGGAGCATGGCTGCCATGAAGATCCTCAATCCGAGGGGAAGGTCTTTGCCCGTCGGGCAATGCAGGGGCTACCGGAAATACCCGAACAATGTGTCTGATTGACTCTTGAGTTGGGCTTTGTGACAGGATGGCAGTGTCTCAAGCCCTGTCTGGCGCCGGCTTTGGGTAGGCGGCCGCAAGTGGCGGGCGCCCCTCCTACGAGGCGAACTCTTGCTGTGGGACAGATGTCTTGAACCGGAGACATTACGCTGGCAACATTGCTCCATCGGTTGAGGAGTCGTGACGGATTTGCGTTGTTACCGGAAAAGGAGGTTGGACATGTTTTTCGGCAAGATCTTCGGTTTTGGACGTTCCGAACCGCGCTATATCCGCCGTACGCGTGCCTATCTGCAAGAGGCGCGCATGGCTGTTCTGGAGCACACTATCGCGGCAGAGTACTACCAGTCCTCCGCTCAGATGTACGCCGAACGTGCTGCCCGACTGGAAGATGAATTGCGAGCCTGGGAGCAGGGCGAGCAGCATATTCCCGTGGTGCCGCATCACTATCCCTATGTCCCTCACTCTGCACACAAGGCCGTCGCCGTGGATGCGCCGCCCGTGGGTGCTTCGGTGGGCGTGGTGAGAGCTGCCTGAGCAGATAAAAGAAAAAGCCTGTATGAATGCATACAGGCTTTTGAATGGCTCCTCAACCTGGGCTCGAACCAGGGACCTACGGATTAACAGTCCGGCGCTCTACCGACTGAGCTATTGAGGAA
>NZ_JBSIFD010000008.1:0-16633 GCF_053615495.1 Comamonas sp. HJ-2
TGGCTCCTCAACCTGGGCTCGAACCAGGGACCTACGGATTAACAGTCCGGCGCTCTACCGACTGAGCTATTGAGGAAGAAGACCTAGATTATAGGGTGTAAAAATGGGCTCGCAGGAAGTTCATCACAATTTCATTAAATTCTCTGTGCCTGATGCTCGAACTGGCCGCACCGTTCACGTGGATTGGTGGCGACGCTATGCTTTTGATGATTGAACAGTGCGGTGACCCGGTGGTTGCTGCACGCCGTATTGATATATGACTGTACGTACCATTTTGAAGATGGGTGATCCCCGTCTGCTGAGACTTGCCAAGCCGGTGACTGAATTTGATACGGATGCGCTGCATCTGCTTCTTAAGGATTTGCTGGACACCATGCATGCTGCCAACGGTGCCGGCCTGGCGGCGCCGCAGATCGGCGAGGATTTGCAGATGGTGGTGTTTGGCTCGGGTGAGCCCAATCCCCGTTATCCGGATGCCCCCATAGTGCCTCGTACCGTGCTGATCAATCCAGTCATCACACCCATCGGTGAAGAGGAGCAGCTGGATTGGGAAGGCTGTCTGTCTGTTCCGGGTCTGCGAGCCATGGTGCCACGCTGGAACAAGGTGCGCTACACCGGCTTTGATATCTACGGCGACCCGATTGACCGCACGGTCGATGGCTTTCACGCGCGCGTGGTCCAGCATGAGTGCGACCACCTCTGGGGCAAGCTCTATCCGATGAGGGTGCGCGATTTCACTTGTTTCGGCTTTACCGATGTACTGTTTCCCGGCATCGCTCAGGCCGAGGAAGACTGATCGGCCACTGACAAGCGCTCCAGATCTCTTTTTTCTCTTCTCTGCTGGATGCAAGACACAACTGGGAATGTGTCTTGCATCCTTTTGTTCTTTATAGAGGGCATGAATGCCTTGATGGGCATGATCTGCGTCAATTTCCGGTACCAGATCGCAGCCAATGGGTGTGCTTTTTTGCTTTGGAAAGGTTCTGGTCAGCACTTTGTATACAAAACTGTAGACAATTTTGGTCTTCTGGCAACGTAAAGTCTCGACTCATGCCCTTCTGGGTATGGCTTTGATTGCGTAATGGAATAGTCCGTCTGGCGGATGTCCTGCAATCAAAGGAGATTGAAAGACTGACTTGGGTGAATGAAAGAGTGGTTTGCTCTTTTCCATAGGTCGGATCGCTCTCGAAGAAGAGCGACTGGCTGCAGCACAAGGCCTCGCCGGGGCGATCGGAAAAGATCGCTGCCGGAAAGAGTTGCTGCAAGTCGACCGGACAGAGCGAAAGGCCTCTAGAGCCTTGGTGAGTAGGTAATTTAGGAGACAAAGATGAACGATCAGACCGGAGCATCCAGGGATGCGGCCGTCAAGCGCCCCGAAGATGAGAATCTTGGCGTCACCGCCAACCTCATGTATGGCTTGCAACATGTGTTGACCATGTACGGCGGCATCGTGGCGGTGCCTCTGATCGTCGCTGAAGCGGCTGGCATGTCTGCTGCCGATGCCGGTCTGCTGGTGACCGCCTGCCTGTTCATGGGTGGTGTGGCAACCTTGCTGCAGACCCTGGGCATCCCTTTCTTCGGCTGCCGTCTGCCGCTGGTTCAAGGCGTTTCGTTCGCAGGCGTGGCCACCATGGTCAGCATTCTGCACACCGGGGGCGGCATGCAGGGCGTGCTGGGAGCCGTCATGTACGCCTCGGTACTGGGTCTGATCATTGCGCCGGTTTTTTCGCGCATCACCAAATTCTTCCCGCCGCTGGTCAACGGCTGCGTGATCACGGTGATCGGCATGTCGCTGATGCCTGTGGCTGCGCATTGGGCCATGGGCGGCAATGCCAAGTCGGCTGATTACGGCAGCATGGGCAATATCGGCCTGGCCGGTCTGTCGCTGTTCATGGTGCTGCTGTTCAGCAAGCTGGGCAATGCCATGCTGTCGCGCCTGTCGATTCTGGTGGCGATCGTGGTGGGCACCATCACGGCCGTCTTCATCGGCAAGGCCGATTTCTCCCAGGTGTTCAACGGCCCCATTTTTGCGGTGCCTACGCCTTTGCACTTCGGCTGGCCCACTTTCGACATGGCTGCCACCATCTCCATGTTCATCGTGATTCTGGTGATCCTGGTGGAAACCTCGGCCGACGTGCTGGCCGTGGGCGAAATCGTGGACAGCCCCGTGGACGGTCGCCGTCTGGGTGATGGTCTGCGCGCCGACATGCTCTCCAGCATCGTGGCTCCCATCTTCGGCGGCTTCACGCAAAGCGCTTTTGCACAGAACGTGGGTCTGGTGGCCGTGACCGGAATCAAGAGCCGTTTCGTGGTGGCTTTCTCCGGCCTGATCCTGATCGTGTTTGGCGTGCTGCCGGTGATGGGCCGCATCGTGGCCTGCGTGCCTCCGTCCGTGCTGGGCGGTGCCGGTCTGGTGCTGTTCGGTACCGTGGCTGCCAGCGGCATCCGTACCCTGGCCAAGGTGGAATACAACAACAATATGAATCTGATCATTGTTGCCACCTCGGTGAGCGCGGGTCTGCTGCCGGTGGTGGCTCCCAAGTTCTATGACCAGTTCCCCGCATGGTTTGCCACGATCTTTCACTCGGGCATCAGCGCAACGGCCCTGGTTGCCGTGACCCTGAACCTGCTCTACAACCACTTCAAGCAAGGCAATTCCGATCAGCCTTCCGTCTTTGAAGCCGGCTATGGCCGCGCCCTGAGCCAACATGTGCTGGAAGCCCTGGCCGATGGCGACCGCGTCGAAGGTGGCAAGGTCTACGACAAGGAAGGCAAGGAAGTGCCCATCATTCCGGTCAAGCCGGCACATGGCCACTGAGCCGAGATCAAAGTGCGCGCGGTGGGGTCTGACCCCGTCGTGATTTACACCGCTATCCCGAGGGATAGCGGTTTTTTTATGCCAGGCTCAAAAGCTGAGGACTCCAAGGAGTCCGAGGCAGGACACTGGCGGCCCTTCAGTGAGACACGCCCAAGATGGCATGCAGGCGCGCGCTGGTCGTCGTGTACTCCAGCAAAGGCTTGCTGCCTTGCAGGTATTCGGCGGCGGCAAACGCGGCCATGGTGGCTTCGTGGAAGGCGCAGAGGATCAGCCGTTTCTTGCCGTTGTAGCTGACGATGTCGCCAATGGCATAAATCCCCGGGGCGCTGGTGGCAAGCGTTGCCGGATCCACGGCCAGCTGTTTGCGCTCCAGCGCCAGACCCCAGTCCGTCAAGGGGCCCAGCTTGGGTGAAATGCCCTGGTAGACCAGCAACTGTTCGACAGGCTGCAGGTGCTCGTCGCCTTCGCCGTCCATCCATTGCACGGCCTCCAGTCGACCATCGCCGTGCCGCACTTCGGTGATCTGGCCGATCAGCACTTCGACGGTGCCAGATTCGCGCAATTGCTGCAGCCGGGCCAGTTGCGCCGGCTCGGCATTGAAGCTGTCACGGCGATGCATGAGAACGGTTCTGGCCGCGCTTGAACTGCAGGCAATGGCAGCTGCTACGGCGTCCTCATCGCCGCCATAGATCAGCACCTGGTGGCCAGCGGCCATATCCAACTGCTGCGGGTGATAGTGCAGCTGACCCGTGCCGAGCTCATCCACTCCTGGCGCCTTGAGGGCCTTGGGCACGAACGCGCCGACGCCTGCGGCGATGAAGACGGTACGGGTGTGGAACATTGCGCCTGCCGTGGTGCCGATCTGCCAGCGTCCGTCGTTGAGGGCTTGCAGAGTCTGTACTTGCTGGGACAGATGGCGGTTCACCTGCATGGGCGAGATCTGCTTCTCCAGCAGTTGCACCAGCTCCAGGCCCGTGCAGACCGGAATGCCGGGAATGTCGTAGATGGGCTTGTGCGCGTAGAGCTGGCTGCACTGGCCACCCACATGGGGCAGGGCATCGATCAAATGGGCTTGAATGCCCTGCAGGCCAAGCTGAAAGGCCTGAAACAAACCCGCCGGACCTGCGCCAATGATGATGGCGTCGGTTTCCACGGCGGGTTGTAGTGAGAGGGAAGCGTTGGTCGTTGCGTTGGACAGGCTCATGCAGGCAAGCGTAGCGCAGTCCGCGCACTGACCGGCTTAGCGCTCCAGCAAATCCACTTTGTTCGGCTTGCCATTCCACTCGTCGGCGTCGGGCAGCGAAGCCTTGCGCTTGGTGATGCTCTTCCAGCTCTTGAGCTGGGACAGATCCACGTTCAGCTTGATGAAGGCCAGTTGATCGGCAGGCACATCTTCTTCGGCAAAGATGGCATTGGCCGGGCACTCGGGAATGCAGACGGCGCAGTCGATGCATTCATCGGGATCGATCACCAGAAAGTTGGGGCCTTCACGGAAGCAGTCCACGGGGCAAACGTCCACGCAATCGGTGTACTTGCACTTGATGCAGTTTTCGGTAACGACGTGAGTCATTGAGAATCTTCTTCTTGGGTGGGATTGGTAAAACCCCGTGATTTTAGGTTTTTTCCCGCGCAGCGCCAGTGCCTGGCTGGATAAGGCCGTATGGAGATCTGGTTTGGCGGCCAGATCGCAGTTGCGGCCTTGTCTTCAGCTTCAGTTCACCAGTGCGGCACCGGCTGTTGCATTGCTGGCGGTGTCCACCAGAATCAGCGAGCCCAGCTGGCGGGCTTGGGTAAAGGGGGCGGCCGGAATGGCTTCCTGCAGCACCAGCTCCACCTGGCCGATGGCATTGGCCTCGAGCTGCTGGGCGTCTTCCTTGTCCAGTGTATTGATATTGAGGCGGTGCACCAAGCGGCGCGCCTTGGCCTTGACCCAGCGATGGCCATGCAGCGCCCAGTAAACGCGACCGGGCACCAGGGGTTCGGTGTCCATCCAGGCCACGGTGGCAGTGATCTCGCGGCTGCTGGGCCAGGGGCTTGCGGCAGCAGGGGCATCAAAATCATCCTCGGCCACTTCGGCCTGCACGGGCGCGGCAACAATCCAGTCGCCGCGCGAGACATCGACCTCGCGGTCCAGCGTGATGCCTGCGGACAGGCCGGCAGCCACTTCCTTGGGCGCGCGGGCGTGGTCTATGACCTGGGCCACGGTCGCGAGCTGGCCGCTGGGCAGAATCTGCACCTGGGCACCGACCCGGGCCACGCCCGTGGCGACACGGCCCCAGAACACGCGGCGACCCTGGCTGGTGTCGGACGAAGAAGAGAACTTTTCCACCCACTGCACGGGGAAGGCCAGCGCCAGATCGGTGTCGGTGGGCGTGTTGGGCAGCTGTTCCAGCAGTTGCAGCAGGCTGGGGCCGTGGTAGCCGGCCCAGCCGTCAGTGCTGTTGACCACGTTGTAGCCCTTGAGCGCGGACACGGGCACGGTGGCCGTGATCTTGATGTCTGCGGAGGCAGTGAACTTCTGCAGCGCGGCGCTGATATGGGCAAAGGCCAGGGCCGGGTCCTGCACGGCGTCGAGCTTGTTGACGGCAAACACCAGTGAATTCACGCGCAGCAGATGGGCCAGCAGGCTGTGGCGGCGGGTCTGGGGCAGCAGCTCCAGATCGGCATTCTTCCAGTCCAGCTTGGTGGCATCGACCAACACCACGGCGGCATCGGCACTCGATGCTGCCGTCACCATATTGCGTGTGTACTGCTCGTGACCGGGAGCGTCGCCGATGATGAACTTGCGCGACTCGGTGGCGAAGTAGCGGTAGGCCACATCGATCGTGATGCCTTGCTCGCGCTCGGCGGCCAGGCCGTCGGTCAGCAGGGCCAGGTCCGTCTCGCCGGACTTGGTGACGCCGGCCAACTGATCCTGCAGCACGGCGCGGGTGTCCACCAGCAGGCGACCGATCAGCGTGCTCTTGCCGTCATCGACCGAGCCGCAGGTGATAAAGCGCAGCGCGCTGCTGTTATGTGCATCAAATTGGCCTGAAGCGCTTGATGGATTTGCGCTAGCAGCTACGGAATTAATAGTTTCAGTCATCGCATTCTTTCTTCGATCAAGCCTGGGCGTGATCCTTGAACAGGCATGGCCCAACCCCGGACACCGCGCAAGGGCCGTCCCGCCGCGCTGGTGTCGTCCCCCTCCCGAAGGCGAAGCCTGACGAGAGAGGGGGAAGGCGCGATAGCGCCACAGGGGGAGCGTTAGAAGTAACCGTCTTTCTTGCGCTTTTCCATGGACGCTTCGCTGGTCTTGTCATCCATGCGCGTCGCGCCACGTTCGCTGACCTCGGCGGCCAGAGTCTCGATCACGATGTCTTCGGCCGTTGCTGCCGTGCTTTCCACGGGGCAGGTGCAGGTGATGTCGCCCACGGTACGGAAGCGCACATCGCGCTGCACGACTTCCTCGCCGTCACGCGGCGGGGTCAGTTCGGTCACGGGTACCAGCAGGCCCTTGCGCTCCACCACATCGCGCTTGTGGGTGTAGTAGATCGATGGCAGGGCGATGTTTTCACGGGCGATGTACTGCCACACGTCCAGCTCGGTCCAGTTGCTGATGGGGAAGACGCGGAAATGCTCGCCCTGTGCAATGCGGGTGTTGAACAGCGTCCACAGCTCGGGGCGCTGAGCCTTGGGTTGCCACTGGCCGAAGCTGTCGCGGTGGCTGAAGATGCGCTCCTTGGCGCGGGCCTTTTCCTCGTCGCGGCGCGCGCCGCCGATCAGGGCATCGAAGCGGAACTCGTCAATCGCCTCCAGCAGCGTCACCGACTGGTGCACATTGCGCGATTCGCCAGGGTGTGCCAGACGCACGGTGCCGCGCGCCATGGAGTCTTCCACGCTGCGCACGATCAGCTCGGCGCCCAATTCCTTGGCTCGCTGGTCGCGGAAATCGGTCACTTCGGGGAAGTTGTGGCCGGTGTCGATCATCAGCAAGGGATAGGGAATGCGGCCCGCGCCGAAGGCCTTTTCGGCGCAGCGCAGCATGACCAGCGAATCCTTGCCGCCCGAAAACAGCAGGGTGGGGCGTTCAAAAGTCGCGGCCACTTCGCGCAGGATGAAAATGGTTTCTTCTTCCAGTGCATCCAGGTGGCGGTTGCTGAGATGGCTCAACACGGAAGTATCCACACGAGCGTTCATTTTTTATCCAATCAAATAATGCTGTAGCGCTTATGGATATTTGGCTAGCAGCTATCTTTTTATTAAGCAAGACCTAAAAGCTGGCGCAAGCTGAACAAGAGGCAGCGAGCAAGGGCCGCCCCGCCGCGATGCTGTCGTCCCCCTTCCGCACAGCGAGAAAGGGGGAAGCCGCAAAGCGGCTCAGGGGCTCAGTGAGATATATGCAGGCCGCATTCGCGGTTGTCTTCACCCTTGGTCGGGTCCACATAGTCAAAGTTGTTGGGCAGGCCGTGCTTTTCGCAGTATTCGTACAGCTCCTTGGACGACCAGTGCAGCAGCGGCGCAACCTTGATCAGACCGTCGGGATTGATGCTCACGGGCTCCATCTGTGCTCGCACGGCGGTGTCGGTGGCGCGCAGGGCGGTGAACCAGACCTTGGGTGCTGTTTCGCGCAGGGCGCGGGCAAAGGGCTCCAGCTTCACTTCTTCTGTGAAGGCCGCATGGCGCGGATCGTCCAGCGCCGGCGTGGCGCCTTCCACAGCCTCGCGGTGGGCGCGTGAGCGCAGCGGCAGGTAGATCTTGAGGTTGAGCCCAAGCTGCTTGGTCACCGCATCGGCAAACCGATAGGTGGCTTCGGTGTTGTAGCCGTTGTCCATCCAGACCACGGGCACGTCGGGGTTAGCGCGCGTGACCATGTGCAGAATCACCGCCTCGAAGGGGCGGAAGTTGGTGGTGACTATGGTGGGCTGATCCAGGCCCACGGCCCAGTTCACCAGCGCCTGGGCGTCGCGGCCCAGTTCGGCATTGATTTGTGCCAGATCCAGGTCGAGGGTGCTTACGGGGGCGAGCTGGCTCATGCTTGCACCTCTACGAAATGGGGCTGTGTGTGCACGGCATCGGCCTGGTAGAAACCGCCAAAGCGCTCGAACTGGCGCTGGGCATCGGCGGCGTCCACGCCTTCGCGCAGCACGGCGCTGCTGAAGCCCGTGCGCTCCATTTGAACCAGCTGGTCGATCAGCACATCGCCGGTGGCACGGATGTCGCCCGCAAACTTCAGACGACGGCGCAGCAGGTAGGCCTGGCTGAAGGCGCGGCCGTCGGTGAAGTTGGGGAAATGCAGATCCACCTGCGTGATGCCGTCCAGATTCACCTCAAGGGCGTTTACATCGTTGGCCAGCACCAGCACATTGCCGGTGCTCTCGCTGGGGGCCTGGTATTCGTTGCTTGCCAGAATTTTCATGACTCTATCCTTGTTCTTATGGCTTCAGGCCAGCGCTTCTTCTTCGGCTTCCACAGGGTGGCGGGCTGCCTTGCCGGCTTCCTTGAAGGGGTCCAGGCCGATGCGGCGCACGGCGTCGATGAAGTGCTCGCCGGGCTGGCGCAGGTCGCGATAGGTGCTGAGCACGGCTTCGATCACATCGGGCACCTCGGCTGCGCTGAACGAGGGGCCGATGACCTTGCCGGCCACGGCCTGGCCGGACAGGGTCGAGCCGTCGGAGCCGCCCAGCGTGACCTGATACCACTCCTTGCCGTCCTTATCCACGCCCAGAATGCCGATATGGCCGCTGTGGTGGTGGCCGCAGCTGTTGATGCAGCCGCTGATGTGCAGATCGATCTCGCCGATGTCGTCCAGCTCGTCCAGATCCTGGTAGCGGGCCGTGATGGCGTCGGCAATCGGCAGGCTGCGGGCATTGGCCAGCGCGCAGAAGTCGCCGCCGGGGCAGGCGATCATGTCGGTGAGCAGCGCCACATTGGTGCTGGCCAGGCCCAGTGCCTTGGCTTCGGTCCACAGTGCATGCAGCTGTCCGACCTGCACCCAGGGCAGCATCACGTTCTGGTCGTGCGTCACGCGGGCTTCGCCGGCGGAGAACTTGTCCACCAGATGAGCCAGTGCGTCGAGCTGTTCGCTTTGCGCATCGCCGGGGGCCTGGCCCACACGCTTGAAGGACAGGGTCACGGCGCGCAGACCGGCCACGCGGTGGGCGTGGACGTTGCGGGCAATCCAGCGTGCAAAAGCAGGTTCCTTGGCGGTCTGGGCAATCAGGGCCTGCTCATCGCCTGCGGCATCGGCCACCACGGGCAGAGCGGGCGTGGTGAACATGGCAGACACGCGATCGAACTCGGCCTGGGGCACGGTGTGAGGGCCGCCGTCCACTTCGACGATCTGGCGGAATTCCTCTTCCACGGCATCGATATAGGCCTGGCCTTCGGCCTTGACCAGAATCTTGATACGGGCCTTGTACTTGTTGTCGCGGCGGCCCAGCTCGTTGTAGACGCGGACGATGGCCTCGATGTAATTCATGATCTGGTTCCAGGGCAGGAACTCGCGGATCACGGTGCCGATCACGGGCGTGCGGCCCATGCCGCCGCCCACGAAGACCTTGAAGCCGATCTCGCCGGCTTCGTTCTTGACCATGTGCAGGCCCACGTCATGCCAGCCCGTGGCGGCGCGGTCTTCGCTGGCGCCGGTGATGGCGATCTTGAACTTGCGTGGCAGAAACGCGAACTCGGGGTGCAGCGTGGTCCACTGGCGCAGGATTTCTGCGTAGGGACGGGGATCGATGATCTCGTCGGGTGCGATACCGGCCAGCGCATCGGTGGTGGTGTTGCGGATGCAGTTGCCGCTGGTCTGGATGCCGTGCAGGTTCACCGATGCCAGCAGATCCATCACATCGGCGGACTTGCTCAGCGGAATCCAGTTGAACTGCACATTGGTGCGAGTGGTGAAGTGGGCGCAGTTCTTGGGCAGATAGGTCGTGCCCAGCTTGCCCTGGCCTTCCAGAGCCTGTTTGAAGACTTCGGCCTCGGGCTCGTCGTACTCACGGGCCACCTTGGCCAGCACGCGGATCTGGGCCGAGTTGATTTCGCCGTAGGGCACGGCCACGCGCAGCATGGGGGCGTAGCGCTGCACATACCAGCCGTTTTGCAGGCGCAGCGGGCGGAAATCGTCTTCCGTGAGCTTGCCTGCCTGCCAGCGTTGGAGCTGGTCACGGAACTGGTCGGCGCGTTGCTTGACGAACGCTTTGTCGAAATCGGTGTATTGATACATGTCTTCAGTTCTTCCGTGGAGCGGATGCCTTGCCTCGGGTGGCATTGCACTTTGATCGTTGGTCAGAACTGTAGAGAGGCTTTATATAAAAACAAACGATTATTTAGTGCTTCATATATATCTGAATGAATATGTGAAGAGCTGCCAGAACGCTCTTACGGAGCTCCTGAACCAATTTCCTTTCTGCGCGCTTGCATTTTGTGAGCGCCCCTGTGCCGGGCATTCTCTAGAATCAAGGCTTGTTCAATGATTGAGGCGCCTGGATTGAAAGCGGGTGCCTGACTATGGAAATAGCCATACTTTTCGCTCTCATCTGTCTGAACGGCGTCTTCGCCATGTCGGAAATTGCGCTGGTTACCGCCCGCAAAACCCGCATGCAGAAACTGGTGGATGAGGGCGACAGCGGCGCGGCAGCTGCTATCAAATTGGGAGAGGATCCAACGCGTTTCCTCTCCACCATCCAGATTGGTATCACCTCCATCGGGGTGCTCAACGGCATCGTCGGCGAGGCGGCTCTGGCCGGCCCGCTGGAGAACTGGCTGATCACCCTGGGCATGACCCAGAAATACGCCGACTACCTCTCCACCGGCCTGGTGGTGGTGCTGATCACCTACTTCTCCATCGTTGTGGGCGAGCTGGTTCCCAAGCGCCTGGGTCAGACCCATCCCGAGGCCCTGGCGCGCCTGATCTCGCGTCCCATCAACTTCCTGGCCCTGGCCACCAAACCCTTTGTCTGGCTGCTGTCGGCATCGACGCGCGGCCTGCTCAAGGTTCTGGGCGTCAAGGAAAGCAATGGCAGCGTGGTGACCGAAGAGGAAATCCAGGCCATTTTGGTGGAAGGCCACACGGCCGGCGTGATCGAGTCGCAAGAGCACACCATGGTGCGCAATGTGTTCCGTCTGGACGACCGCCAGATCGGCTCGCTGATGGTGCCGCGCAGCGATGTCATCTGTCTCGATATCGACGAGAGCCTGGAAGAGACTCTGGCCCGTGTCGAGCAGGCCGACCATGCGCGCTTTCCGGTCGTGCGCGGCGATATGAACAATATCGTGGGCGTGCTCAACGCCCGACAGTGGCTGACGCAGGCCTTGCTCAACAAGGGCAGGCAGGCGCTCAAGGACCAGCCTCTGCAGGCTGCCCTCTATGTGCCCGAGACCATTACCGGCATGGAGCTGCTGGACAACTTCCGCACCTCCGATCTGCATATGGCCTTTGTGATCGACGAGTACGGCGAGGTGCAGGGCATTGTCACGCTGCAGGACCTGATCGAGGCGATTACCGGCGAATTCCAGCCGCGTGATCCCGAAACCAGCTGGGCCGTGCAGCGCGAAGACGGCAGCTGGCTGCTGGACGGCCATATTCCCGTGCCCGAACTCAAGGACCGCCTGAGCCTGCATACCGTTCCCGAGGAAGAGCGCGGCCGCTATCACACCCTGAGCGGCATGATCATGCTGCTGCTGGGCCGCGTGCCCACCGAAGCCGACGTGGTGGAGTGGGAAGACTGGCGCTTTGAAGTCGTGGACATGGACGGCAAGACGCTGGACAAGGTACTGGCGACCAGGCTCGAGCCCCTGGTCACCGTGGCATCGTTAAGCAGCGAATAACCCGGCTTCAGAATCAGGCCCGAAATGGCACGCAGCACTTCTCCGTAAGCGCTGCGTGCTTTTTTTCGCCAGTGGCCTACCTGGGCTGCTGAAGGGAGCGGCTCCACAGGCGCTGCGTACCCAGGGCCTGAGCCAGTCTGGCATCCAGCGGCAGCGGCTCGCCATGCAGGCGTGCCGCCAGCAGCTCGCCGCATAGCATGGACAGCGTCAACCCGCGTGAGCCCAGCCCCGTCAGCACCCACAGGCCCGGTAGATCGGTGGCCGACTGCCCGGCGGGGCCTGCCAGCGGCAGACGGTCATAGGCCGCGCAACGCAGGCGCGCCCAGGTGGCGGGCCGCTGGTTCGCATCGAAGAAGGAGCCCAGCGCCTGCCTGCAGCCGGGCAGCAAAGCGCCCAGCTTTTCGCCATTGCTGGCATGGGCGGCCTGCTGGTCGGCAGCCGTGGGCGGCAGCTCGGTCACATCGCGCTCGAAGGTCGATCCCATGATCCACTGGTGCGAGCCGGCCCGGTCGGCCGAAGGGAAGTCCGGCACCAGATTGCCATGACCGTTGACAGGGAAGGGCGGCATGGCCGCAAGCGTCCCTGCATCATGCTCGGCCACGCTGACCTGGCCGCGTATGGCTTGCAGCTCCCATTCTCCTGCTGCCAGGCCGCTGGCCTGTAACAAGGGCTTGGTGTCCGGGCCCAGGGCCAGCACCAGCATGGGGGCTTCGGCCAGGGTCTGGCTCTGCGCATCCAGCACCTGCCAGATGTTGCGCACTTCATCGCGCATCAGCCGTGAAGCTCGGGCATGGCCCTGCCAATGAATCCCGGGGGCTTGCAGCAGCGCGCGCACCAGTTGTGCGGGGCGTACCCAGCCAGCCTGCTCATGCCAGACAGCGTGGCTGTCTGCAGGCAGCTTTGCCGCAGCCAGCTGAGCCAGCTGCGCAGGCGCACTCCAGTGCAGGCCCCAGGGGCTGGTCTCGCTGCCGGGTTGCAGCCATGACCTGGGCAGATGGGAAGGCTCGTTCAGGTCATGCTCCAGCACGCCGCCATGGGCCCAGTCCTGGGCTGGATGCAACTTTTGCGCTTGGCTCAGTTGCTGCAGATTTTGTAGCGTTGTGCGCACGCCACTTCTGGACAGGCGCGATAGAACACTGTCATCGGGCGAAATATGCGGGCAAAACAAGCCGGCTGGCAGGCCTGATGCTCCTGCCGCAGGCTCGGCCGCAGCATCCAGCACCGTCACTTCCCAGCCGCGTCTTGCCAGGCTGGCGGCAGCGGCGGCACCAGCCAGGCCTGCACCCAGCACCAGGCAGCGGCCGGCCTGGCCCACGGGTGCAGGCAGGCCGTCAGGGCGATGGCGTGGCTCCCAGGCCGGGTTGTAGGCTGCATGCAGGTTATGGCGCTTGGGCGGCACGCCAGCGCGCTTCTTGACTTCAAAACCCTGAGCCTTGAGCGCCAGGCGCACATGGCCGGTCACGCACCAGGTGGCAAGCTGCGTGCCCCGGCGGCAATGGCGGGCAATGTTCTTCATGGCATCTTCATCCCACATCTCGGGGTTGAGCTGGGGAGAGAAGCCATCCAGATACACGCTGTCCGCCGTCATCTGCTGTTTGCGCAGCATGGTCCTGGCATCGCCTATATAGAGCGTCAGCAGCACCTGGCCGTCATCAAAGGAAAGGCGATGCACGCCCGGCAGCAGTCCCCACCATTGCTCGGCCAGTTGTTCGCCAAGCGCGCGCAGTACCTCATCGGCCGGCAAAAACGCGAGCAGATCCTCGCGCGAGACAGGGTAGGCCTCCACCGAGACAAAATGCAGAATGCGCGGGCGTCTGGGATCGGCCTTCCATGCCGCCCATGTGACCAGGAAATTCAGGCCGAAGCCAAAGCCGGTTTCCAGAATGCGCCACTGCGCTGCATCGGCCCAGGCAACTGGCAGATCGCAGCCACCGAGAAAAACCTGGCGGGCCTGGTCGAGGCCGCCGAACTCGCTGTGATAGCGATCGCCGAATCTGGAACTATAGGGGGTGCCATCCGGCATCCATGTGATCGGTTCAGACATGGAAAGTGAAACTACATGGGTGATGCATGGCGCAGTCTAGTTCAGAGCAGCCAAGCAAGGGCCGCCCCGCAGCGATGGCTGAGTCCCCCTCCTGCGTAGCAAGAGAGGGGGGAAGGCGCGCAGCGCCACAGGGGGGAGTCTCGATCACTCCCAGCGCTGCTGGTACGAGAAAACCGGCAGACGCCATTTGAAACGAATGGCGGCCAGACGGAAGGCCAGGCCGCCGGCAAAACACACGATGGTGCTGATATTGGGGCTGACATCCAGATAGCGCAGGCCCAGGAACATCAGGCATACCGACAGCGACACGCTGGCATACAGCTCGCGGCGGAACACCACGGGGACCTGGTTGCAGAGCACATCGCGCAAGATGCCGCCGCTGATGCCGGTAATCATGCCGGCCATGATGATGACGATGGTGGGGTAGCCCAGCTCCAGCGCGGTATTGCAGCCGATCAGCGAAAAGGCGATCAGGCCCATGGCGTCCAGCAGCAGAAACACCTGCTTGAGCCTGTGCATATGGCGTGCAATCACGGTGGTCAGCAGACCGAAGCTGATGACCAGATACACATATTCAGGGTGTTGGGTCCAGCCGATGGGGTAGTGGCCCAGCACCATGTCGCGGATGGTGCCGCCTCCCAGGGCAGTGACAAAGGCGATGACGACGACGCCGAAGATATCCATATTGCGCCTGCCTGCGGCGAGTGCGCCGGACATGGCTTCGGCGGTAATGGCCACCAGATAGATGACCAGCATGACGGTGAAGTTGGAGGCCTGGAACGAGTCCAGCAAAGAGACGGAAGGAAGCATGAAGGCACTTGAAAATAGACCAGCCACTCACATCGGCGGGAGTGTCCGGCTTGCCTCTCCCGCTGTCCTTTTACCTGAGAGTTGCGCATGAGCACCTTCGCGGTGGACATGCTTGCCCCTTCGGTGAGCCCTGCAGACTTGTGGTTGCGGGCTGCTCTCCAGTTGGCGATATCCGGGTCCTGTCAGACCCACCTGCGGTACTTATTGCCTGAGCGATTATGGGAGTTTGCGCCTTCGGCGGGAACCCTTGAAAGGCTCCGCTCTCCCGCGGGATGGGCGCGATTTTAGCCAGTTTCAGCGACTCTATTCGGGTTAATACCTGTATTGATGTGGTTCTGCGGCTGCCGGCTGGGGGAGCGGAAGGCCGGTCTGAACCCGCCATGGCTCGCACAAGCCCGCGTCTTCGTCTGTGAAGCCGCCCGCCATGAAAAACTCATACGCGCGACATCAAAGGCCAAAAAGCGCAAAGCTCGTCGCAACGAAGGCCGTTGCACTTCGTTTGGCCAGCGCTGCGCCGTACCGGCGCATCCCCACGGCCATTTTTAAGAATCTTCTTATACCGCTCGATCGAGTCCGTTCCTATCCTTGCCCACTTTAGATCAAACGGTCACGGCGAACCCCGGCGTTCGTGCAGGCAGCGTGTCTCCACACGCTTGCAAAAGGAGATGGGATGGGAGATTGGCTTCGACAGGCGCGTTGGGCCTTGTTCGGCCTGCTGGCGCTGATGGTGCCGGCGTCCGCACAAACGAAAAACAGTGCCGAACAGGAGAGCGCCGCGCAGGAGCTGCTGCGCCAGCAAGAGCGTGAGCGGATACTGCGCGAGAAGCAGGAGACAGCGACCGATGTGCGGTTGCAGCCGGCGCAGGCTCCGCCGCCGGACCGGCTTCCACCGGAAGAAACGCCATGCTTCCCGATTGAACGTATCTGGCTTGATGGCGAAGACGCCTACAGATTCTTCTGGTCTCTGAAAGCGGAGCGGCCGACCCCGGCAATGACCCCGCCACGGGGCGCTGCCTCGGCACCGGCGGCATCAACATGGTCATGGCGCGCGTGCAGAACGTCGTCGTCGTTCGCGGCTTCGTCACCACGCGCATCCTCGCCGCGCCGCAGGACCTCACCTTAGCCGGCAATTTGTGCAACAACGCCCCCAGCGGTAATCTGGGCTGGAACGTGCATTGGCTCATTCGAGGCGCCCTGAGAGTGCAGGTTTTTCGTTCCGCCCCTTCCGATTCAGCGATCCGAATTCGGAGAAGGCATCGCATGAATCGTTCCGCGACCGTGCTGAACCCAAATGGTGTGTATGCCGAGCGGTACTTGCCTGCAGATGCCAGAGCGAAAAAGCGCGGCAGAAAAGCGTAGATTGAATTTCGGAGTCCACTCGGTCTGTCCGAGCGGAATGAATGTCCGGCAGCGGAGAAAATGAAAAATACGTCCAACGTTGTCAGGGTTTGCAGAGTATTCGATTTTGACGAAAGTCCTGCTGAAATCTACGCAAAGCTATGCCAGAGTTTGTCTTTGCTTCCTGCGCCTTGGGGGCTGGCGAATGTGGATGTCATCACATTTGAAGACCGCCCCGATTGGCCTATCCATGAAGTGAGCTATCGACTTCACGAGGAGGTCAGTGGCCTTGAAATTGGACTTTTAAGCCGGAGGTATCGGCGAAATTCAGAGGCGCTTCCATGCCTTGAAGACTACATGACTGTCGAATTCAATTCTGCGAAAAATGGAGCCGACCTGAAGTATGTTTTCGATCAGGTGATCCCCCTCTACATACGCAGCTTTGGTGCGTTCTTCGCTGCGGTGGAGGACATGGATGTGCTGGCTGAAGAGGAAGACGAATTCTGGAGATCAAGTGATGAAGAGCGTATGCAGGTCCGGGCTCAATCCGGTCCACGTAGACAAGAGTGCCTTCACATCAGGCAAGTGAACTACTGGGCCAGAGAACAGTGCAGCAACTACTTCGGACTTACGCCAGAGCAGGTGGTAGGCATACTCAGCGGCCACGTCGCCCGTGCGGATGTACTTGAGGAGGGTGTGTTGATTTCCACCCAGAAGTGACCCACTAGCCCCCGGTGGGGATGCGGACAAAAACTTGGACTACCAGGAGGTAGTTCATGTACTCATACGAAGACAGGATTCTTGCAGTTGAG